>PWQI01000175.1 GCA_003556805.1 Trueperaceae bacterium
CCGGGGCCTCGTCGACGCTGCTGCCGGTCGCGCTTCGCTCCGCGTGTCGGACGGCGCTGAACGGCGTCCCGAGCAGGGTCGCCACCTTGGCCAGTCGCGCACCTTGGTGGCCGATGCCGAGTGCGACGTGATGCGTCGGTGCCTCTGCCGTCCAACGGTCCATGAAGGTGGCGGGGTCGAGCCCGAGCTGGAGCCGCGAGTTGGTGTTGCCGATCTGCATCGTGGGCCCGGGGAGCGAGGTCCCCTCGACCGAGAGCAGCTTCAAGGAACCGTCGGCGGTCTGGGTCACCCCGAGCAGACTGATCGGGCCCTCGCGCACCTGGAACTCGACCGAGATCCCGGCGCCGCGCTTGCCGTGGTACGTGCCGAGGCCGCGCAGGACCGGTCTGCGGTCGCTGATCGCGACGTGACCGGGCCCGTCGTGCCCCATCAGCACGAAGTCCTCCTCGAAGTCGAGGGCGTAGATCTCGGTGTAGCTGCCGCCGGCATGCAGCCGGTCCATCAGGAGCATCGCGAGGCAGGTCTTGAGGTCGCCCTCACCCGAGGCCGGCACCCCGCGTGCGGTGAGCAGCGAGTTGCCGACGATCAACCCGGCGCCGAGCCGCTCGGCCTCGTTGCCGTCCACGCCACGGTAGTAGTACGTGAGGCCGGCGAGGTCGAAGTCGGCCACGAGCCGGTCGAGGCCGCAGGCGACGCGTGCGGACCAGTCGAGCGCCTCGGGCGTGATCTCACGGGCGATCGGGTCGCTGCCAGGCTCGGCGAACTCGAAGGTCGCACGGATCTCGTCGAGCTTGGCGCGCACGTCGGCCGGGCAAACGGCAGCCACGCGCTCGGCGAGGTCGTCGATCTCCAGGACCTCCACGTGCGCTCCGGTCTGCGCGTGCACCATCGTCGGGTCGCTGTACATGTCGAGCATGCCGGGGTACGTGTGGCCGAGGAAGCCGATGCGGGCCGTGCGCAGCGCGCGCACCGCTCCGGCGGCGGCGAGCCAATCGGCGATCGACCGCCACGCGCGCAACGCGTAGCGGTCGGCGTGGGTACCGACCGGATCGAGGAGCCCCGTCACGACGTGGAACGGGGCGCGGGCACGCCCGAACGCGTTGGCCAGCTCCGGTACGGTGCAGGCTGAGCAGTGCGCGAGCCACGTGCCCGTATCGGTGTTCGGGTAGTCGAGCGCCGAAGCTGGCTGGAGGTTGAGCGCCAGCACCGGGACCTTGGCGCGTTGCGCGACGGGGAGCCCCTGCGAGCTCGTCGCGTAGGTGCCGACGTAGCAGACCAGCAGGTCGAGGTCGGCGCGGGCGAACGTGTCGCCCGCGCGTGTGGCGCTGATCGCATCGTCGACCATGCCGGCCGACACGACCTCGGCGCCGATGTCCGTGAGCCGACTCTCCACGCGCCGCTGCCACGCCTCGAGCCGTTCACGGAGGCCGTCGAACTGCGGCCAATAGGCGGCGAGACCGATGCCGAAGACGCCGACGCGCGGGCGGACCGCGCGGGGTGAGCGATGGTCGGTGGCGGGTCGGAGCGCGGCCAAGAGCTCGTGCTCGGTCATCGCAGGAACGCCTCGTGCAGGCCGCCGTCGACAGAGAAGACCTGCCCCGTCGTCTTGGTGAAACGCTTCGACGACAGCAGGTACGCCACCTCGGCCTGGTCGGCAAGGGTGATGGGGCTCTTCGTGAGCGTGCGCTGTGCGTAGAAGTGTGCGAGCTTCGAGCGCAGCGCCTCGGTGTCCTCGCCGTCATCGAACGCGATGCCGTACTTGGTGAGCGAGCTGACGACGCGCTCGCGCGGGAACATCGATGAGCCCTCCACCACGGTGGCGGGAGCGAGCCCGTTGACGCGTACCAGCGGCGCGAGTTCGATGGCGAGTTCGCGCACGAGGTGGTTCGCTGCGGCCTTGCTGGCGTCGTACGCCAGCGACCCTCGCTTCGGTACGGCCGCGTTCACGGAGGTGGTCAGCACCAGGGTGCCGGGCAAGCCCTGTGCCTGCCACACCCGTTGGGTCTCGTCGGCCACGAAGTACCCGCCGGTGACGTTGATGGCGAACGTGCGTCCCCATTGCTCGTCGGTGATGCGCCCGTGTTCGTCTGGCGCGTAGAAGACCCCCGCGGTGACGATCACGTGGTCGATGCCGCCGTAGGCGTGCACGACGTCGTCGATCAGACGTCGGATGCTGCCGCGGTCGGTGATGTCGACGGCCAGCGACACGGCTGGGCCGCACCCCGCAAGGCCTTCGCCTGCGACGCCGATGCCCTGTCCGTGGCGTTCGAGCAGCAGCGCGGCCGTCTCCTCGGCGCCGCTGCGGTCGAGGTCGGCGACGGCCACGTGGGCGCCTTCCGCCGCCATGCGCTCCGCAGCTGCGCGACCGATGCCGCTGCCGCCGCCGATCACGAGCGCGACGTTGCGTTCGAACTCCCGCTCGGGTGGCATGCGCTGTAGCTTCGCCTCTTCAAGCGCCCAGTACTCGATGTCGAAGGCTTCCTGGGGCGGCAGTGCGCGATAGCGGCTCACGCTCTCGGCGCCTCGCATGACGCCGATTGCCGCGCCGTAGAACTCCGCCGTGACGCGCGACTCGCTCTTGGTCTTTCCCCAGGCGATCAAGCCTACGCCTGGGACGAGTATCACGGTTGGGTTCGCGTCGCGGATGGCGGGCGAGTCGGGGTGGCGGTGCGACTCGTAGTAGGCGGCGTAGTCGCTGCGGTAGGCGCCCAATGCGCGCTCGAGCGCCGTGACGAGCGACTCGGCCATGGCGCCCGGGTCGGCGCCGGATGCGGGCGACCAGTCGACGAGCAGCGGCTTGATCTTGGTGCGCAGGAAGTGGTCGGGACACGACGTCCCGAGCTCGGCCAGGCGCGGCGCGTCGTGGCTGGACACGAACGCCAGTACCTCGGGTGTGTGGACGACCGTGGCGAGCATGCGGCGTCGACCCGACAGCAGGCCGCGCAGGTGCGGCAGCGTCCGGGCGAGGAGCGCGTGACGCTCTGCCGCGCCGAGGGGCGACACGCGCTGGCCACCGAAGGCGTCGTCGCCGAGGTCGCGGTCGCGCAGGAAGCGCTCGGCCTTGGCGATCAACGCGAGGCTGGTGCGGTAGCAGGCCACGTCGTCGTCGGCCCAACAGATGAGACCGTGCTGACCCATCACGATTCCGCGCAACTGGGGGCGCTCGCGCACGAGTTCGGCCATGCGCACGCCGAGGTCGAAGCCGGGGCGCTGCCAGGGCACCCAACCCACCTCGTCGCCGTAGACCTCGCGCGTGAGGCGCTCACCGTCCTCGGCCGCGGCCAGAGCGATCACCGGGACGGGGTGCGTGTGGTCGATGTACCGCGCGGGGAGCAGCGCGTGGAGCGGGGTATCGATCGACGGTGCGCGCGGGTTGAGGCCGTACACGGTGTGGGCGTACAGGCCGACCATGGCGTCTTCGATGCCGGACTTCGCGCCGTTGTCGGGGTCGGCCTCGTAGCGCGCGCGCAGGTGTTCGAAGCGGGCGAGGTCGAGCGAGGCGAAGTGCTGTGGGCCCGCCGTGCGCAGGTCACCACCCGACCCCTTCACCCACAGCACGTCGACGGGGTCGCCCGTGAGCGGGTCGACGCCCGCAATCTTGCTACTGGTGTTGCCTCCACCGGTGTTGGTGATGCGCGCGTCGGCGCCGAGCAGGTTCGAGCGGTAGGCGAGCCGCTCGACGGGATCGCTGGGGGCCAGCGCGTCGTCCCAGCGGTCGCGCAGGTAATCGGCCACGTCGGCACTGCGAGTGGGATCGGGGCTGGTCATGACGGGCCTCCTAGGGTCGCGTCTAGGCCGCGCGCGTCGCGGCGGCATCCCACGCGGCGGCGTGGCGGGGGTCTGGGTCGTAGCGGTGGACGTCGGCGCCGGACGCGATGCGGCGGCGGGCGTCGGCGAGGTCGTCGACGAGGCCGACGGCCACGGCCTGGATCGCTGCGTTGCCGAGCACGGTCGCCTCGACGGGACCGGCGAGCACGGGGAGAGCGCAGGCGTTGGCGGTGAACGAGGCGAGGGCCTGGTTCTGCGCGCCGCCACCGACCATGCGGATGGCGCTCACGCGCACGCCGCTCACACGCTCGATTGCGTGGAGCGCGCGGCGGTGACCGAGGGCTAGGCTCTCGAGCACGCACCGCGCCACCTGCGCGTCGGTCTCGGGGACCGGCTCGCCGCGTTCGCGGCAGAGCTCGCGGATGCGCTCGGGATGGTCGCCAGACGGCAGCAGGCGCGGGTCGTCGATCGGGATCAGGGAACGGAGCGGCGCAGCGTGTGCTGCCAACCGGGTGAGATCGTCGTAGTCGTACGACCGGCCCTGGGCGTGCCAAACGGCGCGGCAGCGCTGCAACACCCAGAGGCCCATGACGTTCTTGAGCAGGCGCACGGTGCCGAAGGCGCCGAGCTCGTTCGTGACGTTCGCGGCGCGGGCGTCCGCGTCGAGGCGGGGCGCCCTCGTCTCGAGTCCGACGAGGCTCCACGTGCCGCAGCTGAGGTAGGCCTCGTCGGCGCCGGCGAGCGGCGTGCCCGCGACGGCGCTGGCGGTGTCGTGGGTGGCGCTGGCGACGATGGGCGTCCCCTCCCAGTCGCCGAGCTGCGTGCCGGCCTCGACCAGGTCGGGGAACCAGCTCCGTGGCCAGGCGAGCCGAGCGATCAGGCCGTCGTGCCAGGCGCGGGTGCGCGGGTCGAGGAGCTGGGTGGTCGAGGCGTTGGTCACCTCCGCGGCGACGCGCCCGCCGAGCCACACGTGCAGCAGGTCGGGGATGGTCAGGAGCGTGCGCGCGTGTTCGAGCTCCGCGTCGCCGGCATGCCGCTGGGCCTCGAGCTGGGCGGCGGTGTTGAACGGCAGGAACTGGATGCCGGTCGTGGCGTACAGGTCGTCCGCCGGGACGCGTGCGAGCAGCCGCTCGAGGGCCCTGTCGTGACGCTCGTCGCGGTAGTGGACGGGGTTGCCGAGCAGCCGCCCCCGGCCGTCGAGCAGGCCGTAGTCGACCGCCCACGTGTCGACGCCGAGCGACGCCGGCTCGAGCTCGAGTCCGCGGCGCAGGCCGCGCTCGGTCTCGTGCCACAGGCGCAGGACGTCCCAATGCAGCGTCGACGCCCCGTCCGGGCGCCGCACGCGGACCGGCTCGTTGGCGAAGCGGTGCAACTCGCGCGTCTCGGGAGGCGCCCCGCCGGCGGGCCAGGTGACGGCGGCTACGCGACCCGACTCGGCGCCGAGGTCGACGGCGAGCACCGTGCGGCCTGCGTTGGTGCGTGCGTCAGGCATTCGTCGGGTACCCTCCACCGCCGCTGCCGACGCCGCGTTCGTTGGCGACGCGCGCTCCGTAGCCGCTGTCGCGGTGGGCCGTGATGGGGTCGGCGGGTCGACCGTGTCGCTCGCGCCAAATGCGCAGCAGGGGCCGGACGTCGGTCTCGAACGCCGCGGTGAGCACGCGCCGCGCGCCGAGGACGTCGCCGGCGGCCTGCGCCCGCGCCAGCGCGCCCCGGTCGACCAGCAGCGCCTTCGCGTAAGCGGTCTGGCAGTTCGTGACGCTGTCGATCATCGCCTCGAGCTTGTCCTCGATCGCGTGGGACTGGTCGATCATGTAGGCCAGTTCGCGCGCGTCGCCGCCGGCGGCGACGATCTTGGTGAACAGGTCGAAGAGCTCGAAGGGGTTGTCGGATCCGACGACGAGGTCGTCGTCGGCATAGCGCCTCGCGTTGAAGTGGAAGCCGCCCAGGCGCCGCTCGCGCAGCAAGAAGGCCACGATGTGCGAGACGTTGGTGCCGAGCGCGTGGTGGCCCATGTCGACGAGCACACGGGCGCGCTCGCCGGTGCGGAGCGCCATGGCGAAGGCGGTGCCCCAGTCGGGCAGGTCCGTGTGGTAGAAGGCGGGCTCGAAGAGCTTGTACTCGATCAGAAGCTGACCGTCGCCGGGGAGCGCCTCGTAGGCGACGCGGAGACCCTCCTCGAGCCGTTCCATGCGTGCGGCGAGGTCGTCCTGACCGGCGTAGTTGGTGCCGTCGGCGAGCCAGAGCGACAGCAGGCGCGATCCCGTGGCGCGCATGACGTCGCCGCAGGCGCGCAGGTGTGCGTGTGCCTTCGTTCGCACCTCGGGGTCCGGGTTGCAGATGGAGCCGAGCCGGTAGTCGTCATCCTGGAACAGGTTGGGGTTGATGGCCCCGAGGCGGACGCCCTCGGCCTCGGCGTGGGCACGCAGGGCGGCGTAGTCGTCGACACGGTCCCAGGGGATGTGCAGGGCGACACTCGGTGCTGCGCCGGTGAGGGCGTGCACGTGTGCGGCGTCGTCGACCTTCTCCCACACGGTGCGGGCGGCGCCGGGCCAGGGGAACGTCTTGAAGCGGGTGCCCGAGTCACCGTAGCCCCAGCTCGGGGTCTCGATCGCGAAGGCGTCGAGCGCGCCCTGCAGGGCGTCCGTGTCGACGTGGTCTGGGAGGCCGAGTTCGTTCATGCGCACCTCGTTCCGGGCTCGGCCGCTGCGCGGCGCAAGACGTGTGACGTCCCTCGAGGGTACACAATCGAACACGCTTTGTGAATGGTTTTGTGCGCTTTCGTGTTCGGGTACGGCTGGGCGTGCCCTTCAGTCTTCGGTGCGATCCCCGCGCGCCCACCGTGCCAACCGCTCGTACGCGGTCGTCAGCGTGGCGACGCGCAGGTCGTCGACGCTGTGCCCGACGCTCAAGTACGCCACGCGGCCGGCGCCCCAACGGCGCGTCCAGGCCACCGGCACGCGCACGCCGTCGAGCCACGGCAGCGGATCGGCACCGAACGTCAGGGTCGCGTGCACCTGCACCGCGGGGTCGACGAGCATCACGTAGCGCTCGGTCGTGAGCTCGACGGCTGGCAGGTCGCCCAGCAGAGGGCTCCCGGGATCGAACGTCACGCGGTGTTCGCAGACGTCGCCAGGGTGCGCGACGAACTGGCCGCCGACCAGCCACTGGTAGTCGAGCGAGCCGCGAAAGGCGTCGCCCATCCCACCGTGCGTGCCGACCAGGCCGAGGCCACGCTCCGCAGCACGCACGAGCGCCACCTCGGCGTCACGGCCGAGCGACCCCATCGTCCAGTTGGGGACGACGAGCGAGAGCGCATCGAGCGCATCGGCATCGAGGAGGCGGTCGAGGTCGCGCACGACCTCGCTCTCGATGCCGATCGAGGCCAGCCGTTCGGCCGTCCAGGCAGCCACGCCTTCGGGGTCGTGGCCGGACCAACCACCCGTGAGGATCCAGGCGTGGGACGAGCGCTTCGTAGGCATGTGCTAGCATTCTAGAACAGAAATCGTGTGCGTGCGTGTGTTTCGGCGTGAACGGGACGCCGACCACGTGCGCCAGGAGGCCTCATGACCCCGCTCACCATCGTCGTCGTCGGTGCCGGATCCATAAGCCAGCTCTGGTTCCCGGCGATCACCCAGCGCGACGACGTCGACCTCGTCGCCGTCGTCGAGCGCCAACCCGAGGTCGCGCACGCGCGACTCGAGCACCACGGGGTCGAGACCGGGGTCGAGACCGACCTCGCGGCCACGCTGGAGCGCTACCGACCCGACGTGGTGATCGACCTCGTGGTACCTGCCGCGCGCCATGGCGTCATCCGAACCGCCCTCGCCGCAGGCGCGCACGTGTTGTGCGAGAAGCCGCTCGCGGCCACGCTCGATGAGGCGAGGGACCTCGTGGCCGCGGCCTCGGACGCCGAGCGGATCGTGATGGTGAGCCAGAACCGGCGCTGGGACCCGAACCACGTGGCGGTGCGCGGCGCCGTCGCGTCGGGGGTGCTCGGTGACCTCGTGGCCATCTACGGAGACTTTTTCTCGGCGGCCCACTTCGATGGGTTCCGGGCTGAGATGGACAGCCCGCTGCTGCTCGATATGGCAGTCCACCACCTCGACCTCGCCCGGTTCTTCACGGGCCTCGACGCCGTCAGCGTCTACGCCGAGGAGTTCTTCCCGCACGGCTCGTGGTACCGCGGCGCCGCCTCGGCCACGGTGAGCGCCATGCTCGGTGACGGCGTGCACCTCTCGTACCGCGGATCGTGGGTCGCGGAGGGTCACCAGACGGATCACAACGGTCGCTGGCGCATCGTCGGCTCGGCGGGGACGCTGCTGTACGCGGATGGCGCTCCGCCGCGCGTCGAACTCGCAGGCGACCGTGAGGGCCTGGTCCGGGGCGTCGCAGAGGTGCCGGCTCCGGTACCCGTGCTCCCGTTCGTCCACCAGGCCGGCGCGCTCGACGCGTTCGTCCGGGCCGTGCGCGGTGAGGCGGCACCGCCCACGTCGGCAGCCGACAACGTCGGCACGCTCGAGCTCGTGTTCGCCGCCATCGCCTCCGCCGATTCGGGACGACGGGTGCAGGTACGATGAGCCGCGTGAACGGCGACGCTCGGCTCCTCCCCTCCGAGCGTCAGCGGCGGATCCGGCAGCTGGCGCTCGAGCACGGGGTGTTGCGGGTCTCCGAGCTCGCGGAGCGTTTCGGCGTCTCCGAGATGACGATTCGTCGCGACCTCGACACGCTCGAGCAGCACGGCCACGTCGAGAAGACCTTCGGCGGCGCCGTCCTCGTCGAGCAGTCGGCGCACGAGCTCAACTACCAGATCCGGCTCGAGCAGCAGCGCCCTCAGAAGGACGCCATCGCCGCCTTCGCGGCCTCGCTCGTCGCCGATGGCGACACCGTCGCGATCGACGCCAGTACCACTGGCCTGGCGCTCGCGACGCGTCTGGCCATGCGCCGCGTGACGGTGGTGACCAACTCGATCGACATCGCGCATCAGTTGCGCAGCGCCGAGTGCGACCTGATCATGATCGGTGGTTTCCTGCGCCAGGCCGCGGGGAGCTTCGTCGGACCGTTGGCCCTCGAGGCGCTCAAGAGCATTCGTGTCGACCACGCGTTCTTCTCGTCCAAGGGTGTGCTGATCCCCGACGGCTTCCTCGACTCGGATCTCTCCGAGATCGAGGTCAAGCGCCAGTTGCTCGCCTCGGCAGCGCGGGTGACCGCCCTCGTCGACGCCAGCAAGTTCGGCAAACGGGCGCTCGGGCGCATCGCCGGCGTGGGTGATCCGACCACGGTCGTCACGGACGACGCCGTCGATGCCTCGGTCGTCGACGCGCTACGCGAACACGGCGCCACCGTGCGCGTCGTGAGCGTCGAGGCGGCATGACGCGCGCCGCGCCCGAGGAGGTCCGCACCATGCCAGACGCCGCTACGGTCTCGTCCAACACGCGTTCGTCCACGCCGGCCCGCCCCGACGTCGCCGCCGCGTTCGCCCGCGACGGGTTCTGGGTGGAGCGCGGCGCGTTCACGGCGGCCGAGGTCGACGCGCTGCGCGACGAGGCCGTCGCCATCGCCTGCGGCGAGCGCGGCGCGATCGCCGGCAGCGAGCCGCGCACGGCTGGCGAGTCCGCCGACGACGTGATGCGGCGCACGCTCTGCCTCCACTTCCCGCACAAGGTGTCGCCGCGCATCGCGGCGACATTGGCACATCCGCGGATCGTCGAGCTGCTCACCAGCGTGATCGGTCCCGACGTCAAGGCCATGCAGTCGATGCTGTTCATCAAGGCCGCCGGCAAGCCGGGACAGGCCTGGCACCAGGACGAGGACTTCATCCCGACGCGCGACCGTTCGCTGACGGGCGCCTGGATCGCACTCGACGACGCGACGGTGGAGAACGGCTGCTTGTGGATGATCCCGGGCTCGCATCGACCCGGCGTGTTGTGGCCGCAAGAGGTCCAAGACGACCGGTCGTTCGACTGCAGCGCCGTGTCGACCGGGTTCCCATACACCGACGGCGACGCCGTGCCGGTCGAGGTCGCCGCGGGCAGCGTGGTGGTCTTCAACGGCTACACG
>PWQI01000006.1 GCA_003556805.1 Trueperaceae bacterium
AAGACGTTCAGCGCCTTCGTTCGCGAGCACTACCAGCGCGCTCCACTGCGCCGCGCCCGCTCGGATCGCGACGGCGATCTGCCCGAACTGGTGTTGTCGGAGACGAGTCGCTTCTTGCGTCGCCTGGAACTAGGCCAGATGCTGCCGCTGCGCGTGCTCGAAGCCGCGTCGCTGCCGCTGTCGTTCACGGACTGGGGCCGTCGGCGGCGGGCCGCCTTGAGCGCACGGCGCGCGCGCCTGACGTGGCTCCGCGACATGGCGGCGATCTACGGCCCCTACGCCGAGAGTCGAGCGCGGTTCTTGGCGTTCAACGTGCAGCGGGCGTGGCAAGCGTTGAGCGCAGCGGACCGCGCGACGTTCCCGTTCGACGTGCGAGACCTCGATTGGAAACGCTACGTGCAAGAGGTGCACCTCCCCGGCGTCGAGCGGTTCCTGTTGCGCATGCGAGGCCGTGTGGCTCCCGTCGACCTGTCTGCAGGCACACCGGCGGCTGGCGCAGTGGCCGCGAGCGCCCCGTCGCGCGCGGCGCTCGTGCACGAGCCTGGGTCGCAGGACGGCGACGGGGATACCGGGGACGCCGAGCTGGCGCGGGGTGCGCGCACGAGTTGGCGGGGGGCCGAGCAGGTCTTGGCGCTGACCAGGGAGACGACCCCGGCCGAGGCGACGGTGTGGACCACACCGAGCTACAAGCGCTTCATACAGCGGGCCACCTTGCAGGCCATCCGCCTGACGGCGCGCGTGCGCCTCGAACTGGCCTGGACGGGTCGCGAGCACCTGCCTGAGCGCGGCCCCTTCATCGTGGTGGCCAACCACACCAGCCACATCGACACCGGCGTGTTGTTGGCCGCGTTGGGGCGCCACGCGACGCGCACCCACCCCACCGCCGCGGCCGACTACTGGTTCCGACGACCGGTGGTTGCATGGATCTTGCACGCCACGCTGGGCGGCTTCCCCTTCGAACGGCACCGCCGCAACGTTGCGCGCGCCCTGGCGCTGCCGGCGCAGGTGCTGCGCAACGGCCACTCGCTGATCTTCTACCCCGAGGGGACGCGCAGCCTCGATGGCGCGCTGCACCCCTTCCGCAGCACCCTCGGGTTGCTGGCGCTCGCCTCGGCGGCGCCGATCGTGCCGGTCGCCATCAGTGGCGCGGCGCAGGCGCTCCCCAAGGGGCGTGTCTGGATCGAGCACCACCCCGTGCACGTCCGTTTCGGACCGCCCATCGCGATCGAACCCTACCTGCGCTGCCTCGATAGCGAGAGCATCTCGAGCGTCTCGAGGCGCATCGCACAAGACGCGCACGGCGCGGTGAGTCGGCTGGGCGCGAGCGGTACCCTGCCACCCGAGGAGGCCCGGCCATGACGAGGCGCGACCCGCAGCTCCGATCCAGCGCGCCGGCGAGGGGGGCGGCAGACCGCCCCTACGACCCGGCACCCGGCAGACGCTATGCCCACCTGTGGGGCTACGACGACACGCGCTTCGAGTTCCTCGATGCGACGACCGTGCGCCTGACGGGCGACCGCTACCCGCTCGCCGGTGCGCCGCTGCCGCACTTCTTGTCGTTCGTAGCGGAGCTGCTCGCCGTCCCAGTGGGGCCGGAGCAGGTGCAGGCGAGCGTCCCACCGCCGGCGCTGCCAGCGCCCGTGCGGTTTGAACCGTTCGTGGCGGATCTCCGCGACGCCGTCCCAGGGCTCCGCCTGGACGACGACGACCTGGCTCGGCTGGTGCACAGCCACGGTCAGCTCAGCGTCGACGAGATCTACCAACTGCTCGGCGGTGTGGCACCCGAACGCCTGGTCGACCTGGTCGCGCATCCGCGCGGTGAGGACGACGTGCGCGCGCTCGTGCGCCTGGCAGACCAGCACGGCGTGGTGCTCATCCCGTACGGCGGCGGCACCAACGTCTCCGGCGCCCTGACCTGCCCGGCCGACGAGCGACGCATGATCGTGTCGGTCGACATGCGCCAGATGAACCGCGTGCTCGAGATCGACCGCGCCAACGGCTGGGTCGTGGTCGAGGCGGGCATCACGGGCAAGGACCTCGAGGTGCGCCTCGAGGCCGAGGGCCTCACCACCGGCCACGTGCCCGACAGCGTCGAGCTCTCCACGGTCGGCGGCTGGATCGCCACCAACGCCAGCGGCATGAAGAAGAACCGTTACGGCAACATCGAGGAGGTCGTGCTCGACGCCGTCCTCGTGACGCCCAGCGGCGAGGTGCGCCTTACCCCGGTCGTGCCGCGCAGCGCCACGGGCATCGAGGCCCAGCGCCTCGCGTTCGGCAGCGAGGGCGGCCTGGGGATCATCACCCGCGCCGTCCTGCACGTCTGGCCCCTGCCCGACGTGCGCCGCTACGCCTCGCTCGTGTTCCCCGACTTCGCGGCCGGGGTGCGCTACTTGCAGGCCGTGCAGCAGGCCGGCGTGCGGCCCGCCAGCATCCGCCTGACCAACAACACCGAGTTCCGCCTCGGCCAGGCGCTGGGCCGGGCCAAGACGGGGATGGCGGCGCTGACCTCGAAGCTCACGAAGCTCTTCGTGACGCGCGTGAAGGGCTTCGACCCGGAGCGCATGGTGGCCTGCACGGTCGTCATGGAGGGCTCGGCGGCCGAGGTCCGGCAGCAGGCGCGTAGCCTGTTCGGGCTGCTGAAGGCGCATGGCGGGCTCTCGGGCGGCCCGGAGAACGGTCGCCGCGGCTACGCGGTCACGTTCGCGATCGCCTACATCCGCGACTTCCTCAACACCCTCGGCATCTTCGGCGAGACGATGGAGACCTCGGCGCCGTGGAGCCGCATCCACGACATCACCGGCGCCGTCGAGGCGGAGCTGCGGCGTATGTGCGCCGAGCGTGGCGTGGCCGGCACGCCGTACCTGTCGTACCGGCTCTCGCAGAGCTACCGCGCCGGCGTCTGCATCTACTTCACCGTGGGCTTCTGCGCGCGCGGCCTCGCAGACCCGGTCCGGACCTTCCACGAGATCGAGCACCGCCTGCGCGAGGTCGTCCTGGAGCAGGGCGGCTCGCTGTCGCACCACCACGGCGTCGGCAAGATCCGCCAGGCCTTCGTGCCGCGCGTCCACTCCGATGCGTCGCTCCAAGCGGTCCGGGCGTTGAAGCGCTCGCTCGACCCCAACGACGTGTTCGGCGTGGGCAACCACGCGTTCGTCACCTCGGCCGCACCCAGCGACGAGGCCGAGTCCGGACCGCCACGCGCCCAGGTCGCACCCGTCGCGGACGGGCCGGCTTGACGGAGCCGCTGGCCGCTGGCGCTTTCACGGGCCAGGTCGTGCTCGTCACCGGCGCGTCGTCGGGCGTCGGTGCGGCGCTCGCTCACGCTTTCGCAGGCGCCGGCGCCGACGTCGCCCTGTTCGCACGCAACGAAGCCGACCTCGAGCGCGTCGCCGACACGTGCCGGCAGACCGGTCGCAACGTGCTCGTGGTGCCCGGCGACGTCACGCGGCCGGCGGACTGCCGTGCGCTGGTCGAGCGGACGATCCACAGCTTCGGCCGCATCGACACCGTGGTCGCGGCCGCTGGCTTGGGCATGTGGGCACGTTTCGACCAGCTCGACGACACGGACGTGATCAAGCGGCTGCTGGAGGTGAACGTCCTCGGTGTGGCGAACGTGTTCCTGAGCGCCCTGCCGTTCGTTCGCGCGAGCCGCGGCATGCTCGTGGCGATCTCGTCGGTGCAGGGCGTCGTCGGCGTGCCCGGGCGCAGCGGTTACGCGGCGTCGAAGCACGCCCTGCAGGGCCTGTGCGATTCGTTGCGCATCGAGCTGCAAGGCAGCGGCGTGGGCGTGTCGACGATCATGGCGCATTGGGTGCGCGGCACCAACCTGCGCGCCAGGGCCCTCGGCCCGGACGGCGCGCCACGGGGCAGCGCCACGCCGCACCGCAGCCGCAGCGCGATCGATCTCGACGACCTGATCCGCGCCGTGCTGGCGGCCGTCCGCGGGCGCAAGCGCCGCGTGTTCGTGCCCGGCTACCTGCGGCTGCTGCCGCTGCTCGCCGAGATCGCGCCCGGTCTGGCCGACCGCATCGTGGCGGGCCGGATGGCGGGCGAAGCCGTCGAGGAGCCCAGGGGGTGACCCCACGAGCCGTGAGGCGGCGTGGGCAGCGTGCCGACACGCCTCCGCTCAGCGTCCGAACTGCCGCAGGTGGTGGTCGACGTGCAGGTACGCCCAGCGCCGCCACTCCCACGCAGAGAGCCGCCCCAACATCGGGTGCTGGCCGTCGGTCGGGAGCTCGCCCGCCGCGACGCGCTCTGCGTAGCGCACCAGTTCGCCGCGGTCGTGCTCGAAGTCGCCCGGCCGACTTCCGTCGCGATCATGGTCGACCGTGGGCAAGGTCCTCAGACCGTGGGGCCAGCGGACCGGTACGTAGAGAGCGAGCCACTTGATCGCCGTTCGTCGGAGGCGACGCCTCGTCGTCTCGTCCAGATCGGCCAGATCGGCCAGATCGGCGACGCCAGACGCTCGCTCGCCGAGCATGACGCGGAAGGTGTCGCTGAGGTGGCAGATCATCGCGCCGGCCGACATGCGGCCCCACAGCGCGGGCGTCGACGCCTCGAGTCGCTGGAGCCGTGCGACCACGACCCGACACGCGGGCCCGGCCGTGAGCGCAGGAAGGCCGAAACGAGCCCTGCGATCACGTGGCGTTCCGGTCGGCTCCATCATCCCTGCGTCTCCACCAGCCGCGCCTCGAGCCCGTCGAGGATGAGGTCGAGTCCGAACGCGAAGCTCGCGGCCTCGTCGTAGCCGCCCGGCAACACGTGTTCGACGATCAGCTCGTGCAGGTACGGGTACTCGGCCGCGGGGAGCCACTGGGCGAGCGCTTCGGCCATCGCGACGTCGTCGGGCACCTCGGCCTCCGCGACGTGCAGTCGATGCACGCCGAAGCCGTAGACGAAGCCGTCGAGGGTCGAGAGCGCGTCGATGGCCATCATCGGCGTGAACCCGGCCCGCCGCAGGTTGGCGATCGTGGTCTCGAAGTAGCGCAGCCGCGCCGGACCGGCGCTCGCGCGCGTGTCGACCAGCCGCACGGCCCACGGGTGGCGCGCGAAGGCGGCTTTGGCCGAGGTCGCCCGGCGGCGCATGGCGCCCTTCCAGTCGGCGTCTGCCGTCGGCGCCTCGATCTCGGCGATCACCAGGTCGACCATGCCGTCGAGCAGGTCGTCCTTGTTGGCGACGTGGTTGTAGAGCGACATGGCTTCGACCCCCAGTGCGCGGCCGAGCTCGCGCATGCTGAGCCGCTCGAGGCCGCGCTCGTCGGCGAGGTCGACGCCGGCGCGCAGGACGCGTTCGCGGTTGAGTGGCTCGCGCTGGTCGCGCTGTGCGGGCATGTCGGTGGCGTCCTCCCTCCGGGCGTTCCGGGCGACACGGCGCTTGACGTACGTACGGCGTAAGTGTACCGTGCGACTCCATACTTACGGCGTAAGTCGGTGCCCTGTGTCGACACCGCGCCGACGGGCGAGGAGAACCCATGCACACGCTCCAACACGACACGAACGGCCTGCGACGCCTGGGCGGCGCGGCCGCCCTCTACCTGGCCGTCGCCTACCTGGCGGCGGTGGTGTACTTCCTCGTCGTCGTCGACTTCCCGAGCCTGATCGATCCACTCGACAAGGTCGACCTCTTCGTCAGCCACCTGACGGGGCTTCAGCTCGCCTACCTGGCGATCTACGTCGTCTTCGGGCTCGTGTTGATGACGCTCGCGTGGGCTCTCCACGAGCGGATCGCCGACGCCGCGCCCGCCACGATGCGCTTCGCGACCGGCATCGCCCTGGTGTGGGGCGGCGTGCTCATCGCGAGCGGCATGGCCATGAACGCCGGGATGGAGACGGTCGTGGCGCTGCACGGCGCCGACCCTGCCGGCGCTGCGACGGCGTGGCTCGCCATCGAGTCCGTGACGTCGGGCATGAGCGGCGGCAAGGGCGAGATCCTCGGCGGCCTGTGGACCCTGCTAGTGAGTTGGGCCGCGTGGCGCTCTCGCCGGCTCCCGCGCGCCCTCAACGTGGTCGGAGCGCTCGCCGGCACGCTCGGCGTGCTCTCCACCGTCCCCGGCCTCACCGATCTGGTGGCCGCCTTCGGGCTCACGCAACTGGTGTGGTTCGTCTGGCTCGGCGTCGTGTTGCTGCGGCGACCCTCGGGGCACATCGCTCCGGACGACGACTAGGCGGCCTCGACGCGCGCCGCCGGACTCCATGCGGACACGGGGACGCGGACGGCGCGTCGAGCTGCAACGGCGGCTGCGCCGCGAACTGGCCGCCACGCGTCCAGGCGCTGCCCGCGGCGGGTACGCTACCGAGCATGACCACCGGCATCCACCACGTCGCCGTACGCGTCGCCGACCTCGAGCGCTCGATCGAGTTCTACGAGCGGCACTTCGGCCTGCGCACGGCACGCCGCGATACGCTCGCGAGCGGCGCTCGCATCGCCTTCCTCGCCCACCCTGGCGGCGGCGCCGAGCTCGAGCTGATCGCCGGGCTCGCCGACCACCACCCGGGTGACGGGCTCGTGCACCACGTGGCCTTCCGAGTCGACGACGTGGCCGGCGCGTTCGCCCGGCTGCGCGACGCGGGCATCACGCTGATCGACGACGCTCCGCAGACGCTCGCGAACGGACGGCAGCTCTTCTCGTGCCGCGGCCCCGACGGGGAGCGACTGCAGATCGTCTCCGGTTGAGCTTCGCGCGGTTCGCAGCGACCTGACCCTCACCTGATCGAGGGCGCCAGGCCTCGACCGGTGCCAGCAATGAGTGCGGCGGTCGACGGTCGCTCAACGGCGTCGGCCCTCACGCGTGCCGGTCAGCCCCGTCCCTGAGCGGTCAGCCGCGTCGTCGACGGGAGCCCAGAAGCTGCGCACTTCGTCCAAGAACCGCTGCCACGCGCTCTCGTGTTCGAGCAGCACGTGGTTGTTCGACTCGAGCGGCACGAGGCGCGCGTGCGCGACCTCGGCGACGAGACGCCGCGCCACGTCGAAGGGCACCACGGCGTCCCTGCGCGCGTGGAAGACCAACGTCGGCACCCGCAGGTGCGGTAGGTAGGCACGGGCGTCGAGTCGGAGGATCGCCGTCGCGAGCGCCGCCGCCTGCTCGGGCGTCGCCGAGACGCGCTGCAGGTCGTTGAACCACACCATCTGCTCGGGCGACGCTTCGGGCATGAACAGCGACGTGAACACTTGGCGGAACGCGGGGTTGTCGCGACCCCAGCCGGTGCGGATGATGTCGACCATCACGCGCGCGGCGTCTTCCGAATGGGGCTCGATGTAGGCCCCCATGAGGGCGAGGCGGCGGACGCGCTCAGGGTGGCGCGC
This sequence comes from Trueperaceae bacterium, assembly GCA_003556805.1. Taxonomy (GTDB): domain Bacteria; phylum Deinococcota; class Deinococci; order Deinococcales; family Trueperaceae; genus CSSed10-48. The sequence goes on from PWQI01000006.1 coordinate 7,304, forward strand.
GGCGTAGGCGATCGAGGCAGCGGCGCCCTGCGACATGCCGAACAGGTCGAAGCGCTCGAGGCCGAGTTCGTCGACGATCGCCTCGAGGTCCGCCACGAACGCGTCGAGCGACAGCGGCACGTCGCGGTCGGACAGGCCCGACCCTCGCTCGTCGTAGTAGACGAGCGTATGGTCTCGCGCCAACGCATCGAGCCAGTGACGCCACACGGGGCTCGACAGGTCGTGGTCGATGTTGGTCATCCAGTTGGCGGCCTTCACGAGCGGCGGTCCGTCACCGAGGGTGGCGAAGGCGATGCGCGCTCCGTCCGCCGAGGTCACGAAGCGGATCCGCTGTCCCGTGCGCTGGTGCCGGGCGTCGTCGACCGCCCGACCAACCTGGCGCACCCCCGAGGTCGCCGCTCGCAACCGTTCGATGGCCTCGGTACGCGAACCCGCGAGGCCTAGGCCGAGATCCTCGCAGTCTGCCGCCACGGCGGCGGCGTCGACGCTGCCCACGGCGAGCAGCGTGGTGTGAAGGTCGGTCAGGTCCGACACGGCGCTCGGTGGCGCCCCCGGGAGCCGAACCGCCTGCTCAGCGACGCGACGCGCCTCCTCCATGCGCCCCTCGACCACGCCCTCGGCGGCACACGCCACCATGCGCCGCTGCAGCGTCGCCGCCACCCTCTCGCGGGTACCGACGATCCACTCCTCGAGCTCGACCGCCCCGTCGTCGACGTGGAAGCCCTCGGCGAACGGACCGCGGTACAGCTCCAGGGCCGCCTCGAGGTCCTTCCGGTCGAGCGCCGCGAGCAACTGAGCGACGTCGGTGTCGACCTCTGCCCAGACCTTGCGACCGTCGCTGGCGATGCAGCCGAGCGCGCCGGACCGCAGCCGCCCCAGCGTCACCGTGAGCGTCTTCAGCCGACCACCAGACCTCGGCCAGAACAGTTCCGCCACGTCGCGCCGAGCCTTGGGCCCCTCGAGTGCGAGGTAGGTGAGCAACAGGAGCGGCTTCGGGCGCGTGAAGGTGCTCCCTTCGAGCTCCAGTCCCCCAAGCGCGCGGATGCGCATGGCCCGACCATAGCAACGACGGGCCACGGTACCTGTACACCGGTCGCGAACGACGCGGCGTGACGCGGTCTCGACCCGGTTGCCGCACGGTTGCACAACGGTGACCGGGGCCATCGCACCATCGCAATCGTTCCAGCCCAAGCCACCGGCACGGGAGAGGGGAGGTGCGCCCACGCACGCGAGTCAGCCACGCCCGAACCCAGCAAGGAGACCCAGATGACCGCACGACTCGTCACGTTTTTGCTCGCCGTCGCACTCGCTGCCGGCGCCGCGCATGCCCAGCACGCCCACGACCAGGAGTCCGCCGACACCGACGCCACGCCGCCCCTGTTCGCCGGGCTCGGCGATCACCACATGCCGATCACGGTGTCGGCCGAGGCGCGGCCCTTCTTCGATCAAGGCCTGATGTTCGTCTACGGCTTCGACCACTTCGAGGCCACGCGCGCCTTCCAGGAGGCCATCCGGCTCGACCCGGAGTGCGCGATGTGCCATTGGGGGCTCGCCCTGGCGCTCGGGCCACACATCAACGCGCCGATGACGCCGGAAGCCGTCGAGCCCGCGTACCAGGCGATCAACCGTGCGCTCGAGCTCGCCGACGCCACCACCGAACGCGAACTCGCCTTCATCGAGGCGCTGGCGACACGCTACGCGAGCGACGCCTCCGCTGACCGGAGCGCACTCGACCAGGCCTACGCCGACGCCATGCGTGACCTCAGCACCGCCTATCCGGACGACGACGACGCCGCGACGCTGTTCGCCGAGGCGTTGATGAACCTGATGCCGTGGGACTACTGGGCCTCACCCACGACGCCGCGCTCGGCCACCGTCGAGCTGCTCGACGCGCTCGAGGGCGTGATGGAGCGCAACCCGTACCACCCTGGCGCGAACCATCACTACATCCATGCGGTCGAGGCGTCGGATCGGCCGGAACGCGCCGAGGGCGCGGCCGACCGCCTCGTCGAGCTCGACATCCAGATCGGCCACATGATCCACATGCCGTCGCACATCTACGCGCGCATCGGCCGCTGGCACGATGCGACGACGGCGAACGAACGCGCCGTGGAGGCCGACCGCGCCCACTTCGCGGCGGTCGAGGCGGAGGGGCTCGTGCCCCTGCTGTACCACCCCCACAACCTGCACTTCCTGGCGTGGACGGCCGGCATGGAGGGCAGGAGCGACGTCGCGCTGCAGGCCGCGGTCGAGACCGCCGAGGCCGCCTTCGCCGAACTGGCGCACGACGTGCTGCTGTTCAACGCGTTCCTCACCATGCCCGTGCAGACGATGGTGCGCTTCGAGGCGTGGCCGGAGATCCTGGCCGGTGGACCGCGTGAGGGCGCACACGCCTTCGAGACGGCCATCTGGCACTACGCCACCGGTCGCGCGCTCGTGGAGGTGGGCGAACTCGAAGCCG
>PWQI01000233.1 GCA_003556805.1 Trueperaceae bacterium
CGCCCGGCGAGCACCTTCTTCAGCGCGTGGAACGTCTCGACACCCGCGCGAAGCGCGTCGGAGAAGCGCTCGAAGCCGACTGGCGCGAGCATGAACTCCTGCATGTCGACACGGTTGTCGGCATGCGCGCCGCCGTTGATCACGTTCATCATCGGGACGGGCAGCGTGCGGGCGCCGACGCCGCCGAGGTAGCGGTAGAGCTGCAGGTCGAGCGTGGCGGCCACCGCCCGGGCGCTCGCGAGCGAGACGGCCAGGATGGCGTTCGCGCCCAGGTTCGCCTTGTTCGGCGTGCCGTCGAGGGCGATCATCGTCTGGTCGATGTAGGCCTGATCGAGGGCGTCCTCGCCCACGAGCGCCTCGGCGATCGGGCCGTTGACGTTGGCGACGGCCTTCTGCACGCCCTTGCCGCCGTAGCGGGCGCCGCCGTCTCGCAGCTCGACGGCCTCGTGCGCGCCGGTGCTGGCGCCCGATGGCACGGCGGCGCTGGCCTGGATGCCGCTGCTGAGCGTCACGGTGGCGCCCACGGTGGGATTGCCGCGCGAGTCGAGGAGCTCGATGGCACGGATGTCGTCGATGATCGTCATGATGTTCCCTCCAAGGGGAGGCTGGCAGCGCGTCGGAGCGGGCGCAGTGCGTGGCGCCCTACCCGTGCGAGCGCGGCTCAGCCGGTGCGCAGGGGCACGACCATCGCGAGGTACGCGGGGTCGCCGAGGTCCGTCGCGACGGATGGGGTCGTGGTCCCGGAGAGCTGGAGTTGCAGGTCGCCGTCGATCGGTGAGACCGCGTCGGCGAGGTACTTCGCGTTGTAGGCGAGCGCGATCTCGGCCTCGCTGCCCTCTTGCAAGACGTCGATCGCCTCCTGGGCACGACCGTAGCTGCCCTCGGCGGTGATCTGCAGGACGCCGTCCTTGATGAAGATGTCGACGCGGTGGTTGGCCGACTTGTCGGCCATGACCGCCACGCGTGCCACGGCATCGGAGAGCGCGTCGGCGCTCAGCGTCACCTTGACCGGGAACTGCGCGGGGATCACGCGCTCGTAGTCCGGGAACGCACCCTCCATCAGCTTCGCGTTGACCGTGAAGGCGCCGTTCGCGACGGTGAGCTGGTTGCCTCGCAAGGCCAGGCGGGCCGCACCGGGACCGAGCAACTTCACGAGCTCGTCGACGCTGCGCCCTGGGATCAAGAGGTCGGCGTCGAGCCCCGTCGACGATGCGGCGTGATACGACGCCAAGCGAAACCCGTCGGTGGCCACCGCGCGTGTGCGTCCATCGTGGAGCTCGAGGCGCACGCCCCGGAAGACGGCCTGGTAATCGGCGACTGCGGCGGCGTACCGCACGTGATCGAGCGCCTTGGCGAGATCGATGCCCTCGATCTCGCCCTCGAACGCGACCGGGAACTCGAGCGCGGGGGCGTTCTCGGCGGGTACGAGCTGTAGCTTGGTCGCGAACGTGCCGGACGCGATCTCGAGTTCGGCGTCACCGACGTCGAAGGTGACGTCATCGGCCGGCAGCGCGCGCACGACCATGCCGAGGACCGCAGCCGGCACCGCCACCTCACCCTCGCCACGCACGTCGGCCTCGACCACCGCACGAACGTCCAGATCGAGGTTGCTCCCGGAGAGGACCAGACGCCCTTCGGTGAACGCGATCCGCAACAGGCTCAGGCCGGGGTTGCTCGAACGCGACGGGATGATGCGTTCGACGTGTCCGAGCGCTTCGGTCAGGGTCTTGGTGGCGAGGTGAACTCTCATCGATGCTCCGGTTTCACTGGTGGCAGCATACTTTACTGGGCTCCCGGACGTTCAGGACATCTCGACATGGGGGTCGAGAGCGGGTTGTCGGCGGTTCAACGAGATGCATGGTGGAAAGAGGGTTCATCGTAGGGGCTGTCGACTGTGTGGAGAACCACACATGCGGCGTCTGTGACGAAAAGGTGGTTGTGGATGCGGATGTGGATAAGTTGGTCCATCTTGTGGAGAACCGTCACGAGCCTCCACAGCGCTCCACAGGCATGTCCTGGACGGTGTTTTGCACAGGTCCGTCCACAGGGATTCCACAGGTTCGTGGTGAGTTCTCCACAGCAGGCGCCTGGATCGCCGCGTCGACGTGACGAACGGCTGACAGCGATGGGCTGATCGGCGCCGGTCCACACAGGGGTGCGTGGCGACGGTGAGGGTCAGAGGAGGGCGTCGCGGAGCGTCTTGACGGACTCGGCGACGTCGCTGCCGGCGCTCATGTGATCGTTCACCTTCTGCACCGCGTACATGACGGTGGAGTGGTCGCGCCCCGAGAAGTACTGCCCGATCTCAGGGTAACTGTGCGTGGTGAGTTCGCGGATCAGGTACATGGCCACCTGCCGTGCCACCACGAGCTCGTGGCGACGACCCTTGGAGCGGACGTCGTCGGCCGAGAGCGAGAAGTGCGCTGCGGTGACGGTGACGATGTCGGGCATCGTCCGCGTCACGTCGCTCGGGGCGAACACGTCCGAGAGCGCTCTGGCGGCGCTCTGGCGAGTGAGCGGCTCCTGGCTCATCGACGCGTAGAGGATCGCTCGCAGGAGCGCCCCCTCGAGCTCGCGGATGTTGGATGTGACGTGGCGTGCGATGTAGTCGACGACCTCGGCGGGGACCTTGACGCCCCGGTACTCGGCGTTCATCTTCAGGATCGCGACACGCGTCTCGAACTCCGGTGGCTGGATGTCGGGGATCAGGCCCCACTCGAAGCGGCTACGGAGCCGGTTCTCGAGCGTGGGAATGTCCTTCGGGGGCCGGTCCGAGGAGACGATGAGCTGCTTGCCGGACTCGTAGAGCGCGTTGAAGGTATGGAAGAACTCTTCTTGCGTGCGCTCCTTGCCGGCGAGGAACTGGATGTCGTCGACCAGCAGCACGTCGATGGTCCGGAAGCGCTCTCGGAACTGCGACATCCGGTCTTCGCGGATGGCGTTGATCAACTCGTTCGTGAACTGCTCCGTGGTGGCGTACTCGATGCGCGCCTGGGGGAGCCGTTCCGCGACGGCGTGCCCCACGGCGTGCATGATGTGCGTCTTGCCGAGGCCTGACTCGCCGTAGAGGAAGAGCGGGTTGTAGGCCTTGCCGGGCGTCTCGGCCACGGCCATCGCGGCTGCGTGCGCCAGGTTGTTGTTCGGCCCGACCACGAAGTTGGCGAAGACGTACTTCGGGTTCAGCCGCGGGCGCTCGACGCTCGTGGCGACGCGACCGTTCGCCTCGGGAGCCTGGCTGAACATGTCGGGCTGCTCGGTCTGGGAGAAGCTCACGACCTTGAAGCCGACCTTCGGAGCAGGCGCTCCGAGATCGCCGAGCGCTTGTTCGATCACGTCGCCGAAGTGGCCCTTGATCCAATCGCGCGCGAACGTGTGTGGCACGCCGAGCACGAAGGCGCCATCCTCGATGCCGAGCGGGCGCCCCTGCTTGAACCAGGTGCGGAACTCGGTGTCGGAGATCTTGCTGCGGACGTACTCGAGCACGTCGTCCCAGATGGCGTGATCGCGGGTCTGCATGCCGGCATGGACCTCTCTGGACGCGGCGCCGTGACCGCGGTGTCGCAGCGTGCACGGCGCAGCGCGTGTGTTCGTGTCGAACGTAGGAGCCGCGTCGAGATCGCGGACGACTCGGCGGCGGGAACGGCAGTCTACCAGATGGGCCAGGGGTCGGGACGGCACCGATCGCCCTGCCGACGGGGACGGGCGATGGGCGCCGTGCGTGTGATGAGAGGCCGTCCAGGACGGAACTCCGTGCTACACTCCACGCTCGGTCGGCCGGCTCGAGGCGGCCGGAGGAGGCGGTGTGCAACGCGTGGTCGGCGAAGGGTACGACGTGGTGGTCGTGGGTGGAGGGCACGCCGGGATCGAGGCGGCGGTTGCGGCCGCACGCCTTGGAGCGCGGGTCGCTCTGGCGATCCCGAACCCCGAGACGATCGGCGTGATGCCCTGCAACCCAGCGATCGGTGGACCCGGCAAGTCGCAACTGGTGTTCGAGGTCCATGCACTGGGCGGTGCGATGGCGACGCTGGCCGATGCGACCGCGATCCACGGCCGGACGTTGAACGCTTCGAAAGGTCCAGCGGTGCAGTCGTTACGCGTTCAGAATGAACGCGATGGCTACGCGGCTGCGGCACGAGCGCTGGTCGAGTCCACGGCTGGCCTGAGTGTGGTGCGCGGAGAGGTTGCGGCGCTGGAGGTCGCCTCGGGTGGCCGTACGGCGGCGCAGCGCATCACCGGGGTGCGCTTCAGCGATGGACGCACCCTCGCTGCTGACGCCGTGGTGCTCTGTGCCGGCACGTTCCTACGTGGGGTCGTGTGGTACGGCCGGAAGCAGCGTGATGCGGGCCGCCAGGGCGAGCCGCCAGCGCGGCACTTGTCGCACAGCCTGATCGCCACGGGCCATCGCCTCAGTCGCTTCAAGACGGGGACGCCGCCGCGCGTGCGCGCCGACAGCGTCGCGTTCGACGAACTGGAGGTGGTCCCGGCCGAGGCCCCGGCCGTCTCCTTCAGCGGCACACCTGGCCCGCGCGTGACCGAGAGCCCGACCTGGTTGACGCGGACGACCGCCGAGACCCACGCGTTGATCCGGGACCATCTGGGCGAGTCGGCCATGTACGGGGGTGACATCGCCGGGGCGGGGCCGCGGTACTGCCCGTCGATCGAGGACAAGGTGGTGCGCTTCGCCGACAAGGACCATCACCTGCTGTTCGTCGAGCCTGACGGTATCGACACGAGCGAGGTGTACCTCCAAGGGTTCTCGTCTTCGCTGCCACCTGCGATCCAGGAGCGCATGGTCCGGACGCTCCCGGGCTTCGCGCGCGCGACGATCCAGCGCTACGCCTACGCGGTCGAGTACGACGCGCTGGATCCGAGCCAGCTCGACGTGACGCTGATGTCGCGCGTCGTTGCGGGCCTGTTCAGTGCCGGTCAGATCAACGGCACCAGTGGCTACGAGGAGGCTGCGGCGCAAGGGCTGCTGGCCGGCGTGAACGCAGCGCGCTGGGTCGAGGGCGCCGAGCGCGTGACGATCCGGCGCGACGAGGGGTACCTGGGTGTCCTGGTGGATGACCTGGTGCGCTGGGGCGTGGGCGAGCCGTACCGCATGCTCACGTCGCGCAACGAGTACCGCTTGCTGCATCGTCAGGACAACGCCGATGCTCGTTTGACGGGACACGGCCATGCCTGGGGGTTGGTGGGAAGCGAGCGCCTTGCTGCAGTGGGGGCCAGCGCAGCGAGGGTGGCGGCGGAGGTGGCACGATTGGGAGCGGTCCGTGGCGACGGTGAGCGTGCGACGACGCTGCTGTGTCGGCCGGGGGCGTCATACGACGCCGTGATCGGCCGCGTGGGCGCTCCGGCGGTGACGCTGAGCCCGGAAGAGCGGCGCCGTGTCGAGATCGAGGTGCGCTACGCGAGCTACATCGAGCGCAGCGCCAAGCAGTTGGCCGGCCGCAGCCAGTTCGAACGCCTGGGCCTCGAGGGGGTGGCGTTCGAGCGCGTGGCCAGCCTGTCGGCCGAGGGTCGGCAGGCGCTCGAGCGGGCTGCGCCAGCGACGGTGGGCGCGGCGCAGCGCGTGCGGGGCGTTCGCGACAGCGACGTGGCAGCGCTGTTGGTCCACCTGAAGAGCCGCGGCGCTGTTTCACGTGAAACAGCCGGTCCATAGGGGATGCGAGCGGCGGGTGGCGATGGCGATGGGGGCGCTGGTGCTCAGGTTGCGGGGGACGCGCCCGTAACGGCGGCCATCGAGACGTATCGAGGTCTGCTGCGGCGCTACCACCGCACGCTCGATCTGATGTCCGAGCGCGGCCTCGAGGCGCTCGACGAGAAGCTCGACGACGCCCGCGCGTACGCCCGGGCGGTTGCGACGTGGGCTGGGCCAGGGTGCATCGTCGACGTCGGGAGCGGCGCCGGGCTCCCGGGCGTGGTGCTCGCGGCGACCCTACCCGAGAGGGCGGTGGTGTGGGTCGAGCGACGCCGGCGGCGTGCCACGTTCCTCGGGATGGTCGCCGCGGCGTGCGGGCTCGGGCGCGTCGAGGTGATGGCTGGGGATGTGCGGACACTCACTCGGGAGGGGCTGCCGGGCCCGGTGGCTGCCGTGACGGCGCAGGCGGTCGCTGGGTGGACCGATCTGTACGCCTGGACGCGACATCTGCACGCTGAGCGGGTGGTGTTCGTGGTGCGCCGCGGGCCGCTGTGGACCGAAGAGGTCGCGGCATTTGGCGATGCCATCGGCGCAGAACCCCACGTGCTCGCTTCGGAGCGTCTCGGCCGTGGTGGTACGCTCGTCGTGCTGAGCGTGCCGGGAGGGTGTCCGTGCCGGTGATCGGTGTCATCAACCAGAAAGGCGGAGTCGGCAAGACCACGACGGCGATCAACCTGTCGGCGGCGCTGGCACAGGTCCGCAACGTCTTGCTGGTCGATCTCGATCCGCAGGCGAACGCGACGAGCGGTTTGGGTCTGTTGCCTTCGTCGTCGGTGTACGACGTGCTGAGCGGTCGCAGCTCGGCGCGGAAGGCGGTGCTGCGGGCCCGGCAGAAGAACCTCTCGGTGCTGCCCGCGTCGGCGGAGCTGGCCGGAGCGGCGATCGAGCTCGACGCGAGTGCCGAGGACGTGCAGCTGCTGGCGAAGGCTCTGATCGGGGTGCGTCCGAGCTTCGAGTTCATCGTGATCGACGCGCCGCCATCGTTCGGTGCACTCACGCTCAACGCGCTGGCAGCGGCGGACCACCTGATCCTGCCGGTGCAGTGCGAGTACTACGCGCTCGAGGGGATCGCAGGGATGATGGACACGATCGACCGCGTTCGGGCGGCCCTGAACCCGGACCTGCAGGTGTTGGGTCTGTTGCTCACGATGGCGGACAACCGCACCAACTTGTCGCAGCAAGTGGAGGCCAACGTGCGGCGCCACTTCGGCGAGCTCGTCTTCGACGTCGTCGTGCCCCGCAGCGTCCGCCTCGCGGAGGCTCCATCGCACGGACTGCCGATCTTCGAGTACGCGCCAGGATCGGCTGGCGCGGTGGCGTACGAGGCCATGGCGCAGGAGGTGTTGCAGCGTGTCAGCGAAGCCTAGAGGGTTGGGACGGGGACTCGACGCGTTGCTCCCACGGAGCGATGGTGGCGGCCGGCAGATGCCGTTGGCTGAGTTGCGCGTGTCGCCGTTGCAGCCGCGGCGCGTGTTCGACGAGGCGACGCTGTCCGAGTTGGCGGCGTCGATCGCCGAGAAGGGCGTTCTGCAGCCACTGCTGGTGCGGCCATGCGAGGACGGTTTCGAGATCGTCGCCGGTGAGCGTCGCTACCGTGCGGCGCAGCAAGCTGGCCTCGACCGGGTTCCCGTGGTGGTGCGCGAGCTCAGCGATCAGGAGACCCTCGAGATCGCGATCGTCGAGAACCTACAGCGCGAGGACCTGAACCCGGTCGAGGAAGCGCGGGCGTTCCGACAGTTGATGGGCTATGGCCTGACACAGGAGGCGGTCGCCCAGGCTGTCGGCAAGAGCCGGTCGGCGGTGGCGAACACGCTGCGGCTGTTGACGCTGCCTGCTGCGGCGCAAGAGGCCCTCGGGGCCGGTGTCATCAGTGCCGGGCACGCCCGGGCGATATTGGCGCAGCGACCGGAGGATCGCGACTGGGCGTTGCAGCAGGTGGTCGGTCGCCAGCTGTCGGTGCGGCAGTCCGAGTCGTTGCGTCGGCCCACGGGCGGTGCAGGCCGTGGGCGAGCGGCGGACCGCGACGAGCGCTACGCGGCGCTCGCAGACGACCTCACACGCTTCGTCGGCGCGCGAGTCCGGGTCCGAGGCGGCACCAAGGGCACGATCGAGATGCACTTCCACGACACGGACGAGTTGCAGCGGTTGCTCGAGCTGCTCGGCTACCAACCCTGAGCGAGGCGGCTCGAGTGGGGCATCGACCGTTCGGGTCCGGCCGAACGGGGCGGTCGGCCGGCGACGCTCCTGTTTCACGTGAAACATGACGGCGGCCTGGGTTCGGTTGGGACGGTGGTACCATGTCGGCTCGTGAGCCGCCCGCTGGGGTGGCCCCAGTCGACCCCACCGGAGGCACCACCATGAAGTCAGTCGTCCGAGTCGCCGTCACCGGCGCCGCAGGCCAGATCGGGTACGACCTGCTCTTCCGCATCGCCTCGGGGGCCATGCTCGGCCCAGACCAAGCCGTCGAGTTGCGGCTCCTCGAGATCCCACAGGGCATGAAGGCCCTCGAGGGGGTCGTCATGGAGCTCAACGACGGCGCCTTCCCGCTGTTGCGGTCCGTCACGGCGACCGACGATCCGAACGAGGCCTTCGAGGGAGCGGAGGTCGCCATGCTCGTGGGTTCGAGGCCGCGAGGCCCTGGTATGGAACGCAAGGACCTCCTGGAGGCAAACGGTGCCATCTTCACCGTGCAGGGCAAGGCCCTGAACGACCACGCCGCACGTGACGTGAAGGTCCTCGTCGTCGGGAACCCCGCCAACACGAACTGCCTGATCGCCATGCGCAACGCTCCCGACCTCGCGCCGGAGCAGTTCTCGGCGATGACGCGGCTCGATCACAACCGGGCGATCAGCCAGCTCGCGGACAAGGTGGGTGCGGCGACCGCCGACGTGGCACGCATGATCGTGTGGGGGAACCACAGCGCGACGCAGGTGCCGGACCTGGCGCACGCCACGGTGGCCGGCCGGCCGGCACATGAGCTCGTGGACGACGCCTGGGTGCGAGACACGTTCATCCCGACGGTCCAGCAGCGTGGTGCCGCCATCATCGCTGCGCGCGGGGCGTCGAGCGCGGCCTCTGCCGCCTCTGCGGCGATCGACCACGTGCGCGACTGGGTGCACGGCACGAAGGACGGTGACTGGGTCAGCATGGCGATCCCGGGAACGGGCGCGTACGGTGTCGGCGACGGTCTCGTGTTCTCGTACCCCGTGACGGTCACGGGCGGCGAGGTGCGGGTCGTCGAAGGACTGAGCATCGGCGACGACGTCCTGGCTCGTATGCGCGCCAGTGAGCAGGAGTTGATCGAGGAGCGCTCGGCAGTCGAACACTTGCTGTAGGCCAGGCGCGCAGGTGGGCTCCGGGGGGCTCGGGACAGGCTGCGCTCCCCGGAACGCGCGAGGTCGGCGAGTGCGGCGGCGCGAGCGATGGCGCACGAACTTCGGAACCGTTCCGATGATGATAAACTCACGACGACAGTGCGACGAGGCTGCCGGATAACGGCCCCGTCGCGAGAGGCGGATGATGGTGAGCGTTCAGGATCGTCAACCCGAACGGCCATGGGGCCCCAGCGAGGTGCGCGAGGTGTTGCGCTCCCGCGGGTTGCGCTACAGCCGGCCGCGGCGCGTGATCCTGGGATACCTGTCGGAGCGTGATCGGCACGTGAGCGCCGAGAACCTCTACGTCGCCTTGAAGCAGCGTGGCGAAGACCTCAGCCTGTCGACGGTCTACCTCAATCTCGGTGTCTTGGCGGAAGCCGGTCTCGTGCGGGCCTTCAGCGGTGCCAGCGGCGAGGTGCTCTACGACTCCAACCCATCGGAGCATTACCACGTGATATCGCCCGACACGGGCGAAGTGATCGACGTGACGCCGCCGTTGATCGACGGGCAGCCGTTGAGCGATTTCCTCCGCTCGTATGTCGAGACGCAGACGGGTTGGGAGATCGAGGAGCCGCACGTGACGCTCCGCGGACGCGCACCACGAACCGATGCGGTGAGCGTCGAGCGCGGCGACCCCCGCGTGAAGGGTTCCGACGCCTCCGACGCCGGGTAGCG
>PWQI01000394.1 GCA_003556805.1 Trueperaceae bacterium
AGCACGGTCGAGGGCCTCGTGGATGCCGCCGGTGACGAAGTGGAACGTCGTACCACCGGCCATCGCGAGGGGCGGACGCGCATGATGCGTCAAGACGAAGACTGGAACGCGATACGGAGGTTCGTCCCCCCACCACCCTCGCCAGGCCATGTCCGGCCAGGGACCACGCACGGGGCCGAACATGTTCCTCCCGAGGATCCAGGCCCCGACGTTCTGGAAGCCACGCGCGGCGAAGTCGTCGTCGAGCCCGGTCGTGCCGCCCTCCCTTCCGAACAGGGTGCGTTGGAAGGTGCGTGTCGGGGAGAGCCACTGGGCCAGGTCCTGTCCGCCGACGCCGAGTGGGTGGTCGATGTCTTGATCCGGACCGGCTCCGTACCCGTCGAGCGAGATGGTGAAACTCGCGACTCGAACGCGCGACACGGTCATGCCTCCCGCTCGACGCGAGGAACGTAGCGGAGGAACGCCATGCCAGAGGCGAACCTGCGCTCTTCGACGAGGTCGAGGTCGACCTGTCGCTCGAGGTCCTTGAACACCGGATCGCCCGAACCCATGACCACCGGCACGGAGTACAGCGCGTACTCGTCGACCAGCCCAGCGTTGATGAAGTGCGCAGCGAGCGTCGGTCCGGCGACCGAGATGTCGCGGGTCGAGGCCTCCTTGAGCCGCCGGATGTCGTCCGGCCGAAACTCGCTCACGAGTGTCGTGTTGCCACTCGATACCCCGGCGAGCGTCGACGAGATCACGAGCTTGTCGAGGCCCTTCCAAGTGCGAGCGAACTCGTCCTCGAACCCGGTCGACCCATCGCCCTGCGCTTCGTAGGTCTCCCAGAAGAGCATCGCCTCGTACATGCGCCGACCGTAGATCTCGGTGCCGTACCGTCGCATCTCATCGTTGATGAAGGCGTGGACCTGGTCGTCGAAGTGTTCCGACGGTCCAGCGAGGAAGCCGTCGAGCGACATGAACATCCCGTATGTCAGCGTGCCCATCGTGCTATCCCTCCTTCCGTTCGGCCGTGCCGACGAAGGACAGGTCGTGGTTGGCGCGGTTCACGGCGCCGGGTACTCGTCCGGGTACGGGAGCGTGGGACTGCCGGCCTGGAGCCCGAGCCCAGTGAGGCGTCCCTTCGGCTCTTCCCACGGCTCTTGCCGGCCGAGGGCGGTGAGTTCGAGCAGCTGGTCGGCGCTGCCGACCTCGAGGCCGCGCGCGTAGGCCGAGTAGGTGTGGAACACGCGGTCGCCGACGCGCAAGAAGCAGCTCATCGCGGGCAGCTCGAGCGGTTGCTCACCACTCACGTAGAACTCCGTGCCGGCGTCCGCGTGCTCTTCGGGTGTGCGGTAGTTGTACTCGATCGGCGCCACGCTCTCGTCGAGGGTGGCGTGGTGGTCGTAGTTGAAGGCGCCCGAGCCAGACGAGTACCAGGGCACCTTCCACCCCATGCGCTCCTTGAAGGCCGCGAGCTTCGGGTACGGTGCGCGCGACACCAGGACGAAACTGGTGGTGCGCGCGCGAAGATGGTTGAGGTGGCCCCGCGCGATCTCGTCGACGGCCGCCGAACAGCTGCGGCACGGCAGCTCCCAGTCCGGGCCGTACATCACGAACTGCACGATCAACTGGAGCCGGTCCTCGAACAGGTCGAGGAGGCCCACCTCCCCTTCGGGTCCGTCGAAACGGTGGTCGGTCGTCACCTCGACCATCGGCAAGCGGCGACGCGCCGCAGCCACGGCGTCGCGTTCGCGTGTGAGCGCCTTCTCGCGCTCGAGCAGCGCGAGGCGTTCGCGCAACCAGGCCTCGCGGGACACGATCTCAGGCAGGTCGAGCCCCGCCAGGTCGCCGTCGTGTGGGTGCTGCATGCTGCCCCCTTCTGATCACGGTCGAGCTCCCTCGCTCGACGCTCGGATGTGTGCAGCGGTCGGCTGTCGTATCACCCCCTCGTCGAGTGCGTGGCGCCCGTGCGCGGCGCGCCGTCCATGTGTTCGAGTCGATCCAGAGCGGTCTTCCAGGCCGGCAAGGCGGCGTCGAGGGCTCGTCTGCCGGCAGTGGTCAGCACGAGCGGGCGCTCGCGAGCGTCGTCGGTCTGCAGCGTCTCGATCCAGCCGTTCCGCTCGAGCGTGAGCGCGCTTCGGGTGAGGGTGGTTCGCTCGAGGCCGAGCCCGTCTGCAAGCCGACTGCGGACCGTCGGCCCGAGCTGGGCCAGTGCCGCCAGCACCGAGAACTGCGTCGAGCGCAGCCCGTGCGGGCGTAGGTAGGCGTCGAAGTGACGCGTCAGTGCGCGCGCCTGACGGCGGGCCGCGAGGCACGGGCACGAGCGGGTCGCGCTGAGGTCGACGGTCTCGGACACGTTCGATGAGTGTATACGCACGTATCGTCGAGCGCAACCCATGCCTGGTCGGCTGCGGCTCCGATGTGTCCCTCCGGACGCACGGCGAGCGCGGGGCACGCTGGGTCGGAGACGGCCAGGGCATCCGTTGCTGCAGCACCGACACGCGGGCGTTGCAGGCATATCCTCAGGGCACGGGCACTGCCGTCGGAACGGTTCTCCAAGGAGGCCACACGCATGAGCGAACGCGCACTGTACGAGAAGAAGCTCAAGGCCAAGATCGACGAGTGGAAGGCCGAAGCCGCGAAGATGCGGGCCAAGGCCGACGGGGCGAGCGCCGACGCGCAACTCGAGCTGAAACGTGAAGTCGACGAGATCGAGGGCGAGATCGAGCGCGCCGAGGATCGGCTGAGCGAGCTCCGCGATGCCAGCGGTGACGCGTGGGCGTCGATCAAGGAGGGCGCCGAGGACGCCTGGGCGTCGATCAGCAAGGGCTTCGAGAAGGCAGCCGAGCGCTTCAGGGACTGATCGACGTTCGCCGCGGGCGCGTCAGCCCGTCGACCCCGCGCGCGGCACGACGCCGAGGAGTACGAGGTCCACCACGTCCTCGAGCCAGCCGCGAGTCATCGGTGCATGCTCGAGGAGCGCCCGATGCAGGATCGCGCCGACGAGCGTGTGGATCACCCGCTCGGCCGGTAGGCCGCTCGGCCATTCGCCGCGCGCCTCCGCCCGCGCGACGAGCGCCTCCATCGCGCCGCTCGCGTGCTGCTCGAGGCGCCGCGCCGCGAGCGCGGCGACGTCCGCCTCGGCCTGCGCCGACAGCGCGGCGCGTGCGACCGCACGCCCACCGGGCTGCGCGACGAACTCGGCTACGCGCCACAGCAGGCCGATCAGGTCGCCCCGAAGCGACCCGGTGTCCGGGGCGTGGGCCGCGACGTCGTCGGCGATCCCCTCGAGGGCGGCGGCCACGAGCGCTTCGCGCGTGGGCCAGCGGCGGTAGATGGTGGTCTTGTTGACGTCGGCGTGCCGTGCGACGCGCTCGACGCTGAGGCCAGCGAGGCCCGAGGTCGCGAGTTCGGCCAGCGTCGCCTGGAGGACGGCGTCGGTGACGCGCTGGCCGCGGGGGCGACCGGCGTCGCGTCGGCGGGTGCGCTGCGTCGTGCCCATGCGCGATCCTACCGCCCGGCCCGCACCCGGCCCCATGGCGCCGTTGGGGGCGCCTGTTCCTCGGCACGCCGTGATAGCGTGACCAATGCAACGCAAAGTTGCAATCATGGAGAGGCGACCAATGCGCATCGCGATCGTCTGCAACGACACTCGGGGCGGTGTGCAGCCGTACGTCGCGCTCGCCCTCGGGCTCCGCGCCGCCGGCCACCACGTACAGGCGGTGGCCCCGAGCGGCCTCGACGAGTTGTTCGGCGACGTCGGCATCCCCGTCACGGCGCTCTCAGGCGACGTCCAGGCGGTCCTGCGTACCTCGGGCGGCGCGGCCGAGCGGGGCGCGTTGGCGAGCCTCGTCTTCGCGGCTCGACAGCTACCGCGCGTCATGGAGACCTGGATGCGCGAGACGCTCGAAGGGTGTTCTGGCGCAAACGTGATCACCGGTGGCATCGGCGGGATGGGGACCGGGCTCGCGGTCGCCGATGCGCTGGGCGTGCCGTTCGTGGAG
The DNA here is from genome assembly GCA_003556805.1 of Trueperaceae bacterium. GTDB lineage: Bacteria > Deinococcota > Deinococci > Deinococcales > Trueperaceae > CSSed10-48. Next base: position 3,987 of record PWQI01000394.1, read on the forward strand.
GCGCACCTGCAGCCCGTCGGCATGCCGACCGACGCCTATCCGGGCGTGCTGATGCCATGGGTGCCGCGGTGGGCGGGCGGCGGCGCGCTGCGCCTCAGCCACACCCTCTCCGAGGCCGCACTGTGGGGGTCGATGGCCGGGCCGACGCGCCGTGCGCGGCGTCGCGTCCTCGGGCTGCGTGGCCCGCCGCGGGCGAACCGAGATCAACCCGTCCTGTACGGCTTCAGCCCGGAAGTGGTGCGGGTGCCCTCGAACGGCGCGCGCCGGCGCCACACCACCGGTTACTGGACGCTGCCCCTGGCGGAGGCATGGGAGCCACCGGCGGCCCTGGCCGCGTTCCTGGCGACGGATGGACCACCCGTCGTCTCGATCGGGTTCGGCAGCATGGTCAGCGCAGACCCGGCGGCGCTGGCCGCGCTCGCCAGCGGCGCCGCGAGCGACGCTGGCGCGCGAGCAGTCCTCCTCTCGGGCTGGGGCGGCCTCGCCGGGGCACCGGACGACGTCACGGTGCTGAGCATCGACGCAGTGCCACACGAGTGGCTCTTCCAACGCGTCGCGGCCATCGTGCACCACGGCGGCGCGGGTACCACAGGGGCCTCGCTGCGCGCCGGTGTCCCGGTGACCGTCGTTCCGTTCACCATGGACCAGCCCTTCTGGGGCGCCCGCGTCGCCGCCCTTGGCGTGGGGCCGACGCCGATTCCCCGCGCCAGGTTGACGCGCGAACGCCTTGCTGTGGCACTGCGACGATCGCTCGAGGACGACGCGATGCGCGCGCGAGCGGCCGCCCTCGGGGAGCGGATCCGGTCCGAGGACGGCGTGGAAGAGGCCGTTCGCCAGTTCGAGGCGCTTGCCGCGGATCGCGGCTGAGCCAACGCTGGTCGTCCGCAGGTGGCCGCGGAGCAGGTGCCTGTCGGCGTTCGCGACGGCTACACTGGCGGCTGATGGTGAGCCACCCGGTCCAGATCCACCCGCTCGTGACGATGGACGCCCTGCGCACCTGCGAACAGTTGCAGCTCGCCGTCTGGGGCTACGCCGATCGCGAGGTCGTGCCCGCCGCGCAGATGCGCGCCGCCATGCACGCTGGTGCCCTGATCGCCGGCGCCTTCGTCGGGCGCGAGCAGATCGGCTTCCTCTATGGCTTTCCTGCGCTGCCGCACGAAGCTGGGCTGGAGGGCGTCGGCATGCACTCGCACATGATGGCCGTGGTGCCGGAGGCCCGCGGGCTCGGCGCCGGCCGAAGACTGAAGTGGTACCAACGCCGCTGGTGCCAAGACCGCGGCATGCGCTGGCTCACTTGGACGTTCGACCCGCTCATGGCTCGCAACGCACGCCTCAACCTCGGGTACCTGGGCGCGGTGGTGCACGAGTACCAGACCGACTTCTACGGCGTGTTGGGCGGGCAGCTCTCCGGAACGCTGCCGACGGACCGCTTCGTGGCGCTGTGGTGGATCGGCCACGACCACGTCCGCGGCTGCGCCGCTCGGGACGACGCCGCCCGCTTCGGCGACGATCGTGACGAGGATCCGTCCGCGTTCGTTGCTCGGGCAGCCGCCATCGACGCGGCAGCGGCCGAAGCGCCTTGGGCACTCGAGGCGGCGGGCGACGGTGGACCGAGCGAGCCGAGCCTCGATCTCACGGCCCCTGTCGTACGCGTCGCCGCGCCGGTCGACGCCTCACGGTTGCGGCGCGAGCGGCCACCTGTGGCGTTGGCCTGGCGGGAGGCCTTCAAGGCGGGGTTCCCGACGTACTTCGCCCGCGGCTACGAGGTCCGCGGGTTCGAGGACGGGGCGTATCGGCTCGCCCGGGAGCGGCTCGAATCAGAATAGAAAGCCGTACTTGACAAACTGATAACTAATGACTACCATGTGTGACGAGGAGGGCGACATGCCGTACCGTCAACCATGGGACAGCGGCCTTGAGCGAGCCACGGAACTGCGGCACGCCGCCATGCGCGAGCGCGCCTACCGCGACGCTCGAGGTCGTTCTGCCACGACGCTCCGGGCCACAGCGGCAGACCTCGCACGCAGCTTCGCTGCGGGCTTGAGCCGCTTCGCCGACCGCCTCGACGCGCGACCCGGCCGCGTCGTCAACTCACGATTCGACGGCGCCTGAGCGCGCACCCCAGGAGGACCCCATGCCCGATCACGACAGCAACGACCCCTTGGCGCGCGACATCTAGCGCATCCACGCGCTGCGGGATCAGGGGAGGCTCACGGGCGACGAGGCCGAGCGGCTGATCGCCGTCTTGCGCGGCGCGGCCCCCGACATCGAAGCCGACATCGAAGCCGACGCCGAGACCGACGCCGAGACCGTTGCCGAGACCGCTGCCGAGAGCGACGCCGCTCCAGTGGGCACGCCCGCGGCCGCTCGTGCGCCGCAGCCGCCGCCCACCACGACGGGGGGCGTAACCAAGCCGGCGACCGCCCAGCCGCGCGACGACATGGGCGTCGCTTGGCTCGTCACCGAGATGCTCGCCGCCGACCTCGTGGTGGAGGCGAAGCCAGGGATCGCCGCTCCCAGCCTCAGGAAGCCGGTCGAGGACGCGACGCTCGAGCCCGAAGGCGACGGTTGGCGCCTGCGCTACCGCACCGAGTGGAGCGGTTGGTCGATCTTCGGCAGCCGCCGTGACGGCCCGGACCGGATCGAGGTCGACGTCCCCGAGGGCATGGGGCTCGAGCTCGACGTCAAAGCGGGCGACGTGACCGTGCGCGGCGTCGCGCACGTCCGTGGCCGCATGCTGGCGGGCGACCTGATGATCGACGGCGCGAGCTTCGTGGACGTCGACAAGAAGGCCGGTGACTTCGAGGCGCGGATCCGACCGACCGCGGGCAAGCAGCGTCTCGTCGCCAAGGCCGGCGACCTCGACGTCGTGCTGCTCCCTGGCTCCGACGTCCGTGTGTCGGCGACGGTCAAGGTCGGCGATCTGCGCATCCGCGGCGACGGCGTCAAGGGCTCGCGCGAGTCGCAGGGGATCGGCCACCGCCAGAGCTTCACGCTCGGCGCAGGCACCGCCGAACTCGAGCTGCGCCTCGCCGCAGGGAGCATGACGCTGAAGACGGAGGCGTGACATGGGAGACGCCGACAGCCGCAAGCGCATCCTCGACATGCTCGCGTCGGGCGCGATCTCGGCCGACGACGCCGCCAAGCTGCTCGCCGCGATCGGCGGTGAGGCCAGGCCCGGAACGTCGCCGCCACCGCCGAAGCCGCGCACGGCCGCGCGCGTGTTGCGTGTGTCGATCGACGCACGCGACGACGAGGGCGGCAACGAGCGCGCCAAGATCCGTGTCAACATCCCGCTCGGACTCGCCAAGTTCGCCAGCCGCTTCCTCCCGCCCGAAGCGAAGCGCGAGCTGCAAGCCCAAGGCATCGACCTCGCCGACCTGCTCGCCAGCCTCGGCGACGAGGTGCACGAGGGACCGCTGATCGATATCGACGTCGACGACGAGAGCGGCGGCGGCAAGAAGGCCAAGATCCTCATCGAGGTCGCGTGATGGCGCTCCCGAACTGGGGCGATCCACGCTTCTGGGAGCGGGCCTGGGACGACCTGCGTCCGCGCTTCGTCTTGGTGCGCCTCGAGGTTGGACGGTTCCGGTTGCGGTGGGGCGTGCCGCTGTGGCCGTTCGAGGAGACCCTGCGCTTCGGCCTGCTGGCCCTGCCCTGGCTGGCGTACGCGTGGCAGTACGCGCCCCGCTCGTGGCGCGAAGAACTCGCGCGTCCAGATCGAAAGGCTCGTTTCGTGATAGAGCCGCCCGTGGGCGCGCCCTGGCCAGCGCTCGAGGCGCTCCTCGACGGTCACGGCGAGGGGCTGCTGCGCCTCCCGCCGGGTGAGCCGTTCGTCCAGATCGTCGCCCTCGACCGCGAGGACGCCGTCCGCATCGAGATCACGCAGGTCTAGTGCCTGCGCACGAGGAGACATGACCATGGCCCCCCTTCCCATGCCCACCGCCTGCCCAGTCACGGGCGAGCCGCTCGAGGTCACGCGCCTGCAGGCGCCCGGCAGCGGCGTCGCGATCGAGGGCCGCTTCCGCCCCAACGAGTTCGCGCTGCTCTCCCCCGACCACGTCGAGTTCCTGCGCCTGTTCGTCAAGGTGCGCGGCAACCTCAAGGAGGTCGAGCGCGCCATGGGGGTGAGCTACCCCACCGTGCGGCTGCGCTTCGAGCATCTGCTGCGCGCCCTCGGCTACGAGAGCGCAGATGACGCGGACGACGCTCGCGGCGACGTCCTGTCGCTCTTGGAGCGCGGCGAGATCGACCCCGCCGAGGCCGCCAAACGCCTCGAGAGCCTCAGCCGGCGCTGACGCGCCCACGATCGTCGGTGCGCCCAGGATCGTCGGCGCGCCCGCGGCGGCGCGCGACCGACGGTCGCGGCTGCGCCGTTGCGCGCACCGAACGCAGGTCGGTTGAGCCCAGATCACGGACCGTTGGGCTCGGGCCCGTATACTGTCGCCCGTGCCCGACCACTACGACACCCTCGGCGTCCCTCGCGACGCAGACCCCGCCACCATCAAGAGCGCGTACCGAAAGCTGGCGTTGCGCTACCACCCCGATCGCAACAATGGCGACGGTGAGGCCGAGGAGCGCTTCAAGGCCATCAACGAGGCGTACGCGGTGCTCTCGGACCCGGAGAAGCGCGCCCGCTTCGATCGCTACGGCGACGCCGATGCGCAGGCGGCGTTCAGCGGCGACATCTTCGACGTGTTCGCGTCGGTGTTCGGCGGCGGCATGGGCGGCCGGCGAGGCCCGCGTCAGCGCGGGATGCCCGGCGAGGACCTCGAGGTCGAGGTCACAGTCACGCTCGAACAGGCCCGCGACGGCTCGACCATGCAAGTCGAGGTCGAGCGCTTCACGGCCTGCGATCACTGCCACGGCGACCGCAGCGAACCGGGCGGCGAGGGCAAGCGCCGCTGCGACACCTGCGCCGGCGCCGGCCAGGTGCGGGCGCAGGCCCAGTCGATCTTCGGCACCGTCGTCACCACCCAGACGTGCCCCAGCTGCCGCGGCATGGGCGAGGTCATCGTCACCCCCTGCACCGTGTGCCGCGGTGCCGGCCGCCGCCCCGAGACGCCCATGGTCGACGTCCCGCTCCCGAAGGGGATCGACGGTGGTTACCGCCTGCGCATCCCCCGCGAGGGGAACGTCGGCGTCGACGGCGGACCCACGGGTGACCTCTACGTCTACATCCAGTTGGCGCCGCACGAGCACCTGCAACGCGACGGCGACGATCTGCGCAGCGAGTTGCGCATCGGTTACGCCCAGGCCGCGATCGGCAGTTGCTTCGAGGTGCCCACGCTCGACGGCCCCGAGCTGATCGACATCGTGGCCGGAACGCAGAGCGGTACCGAGGTGCGCCTGCGCGGCAAGGGCATGCCACGGCTGCGCCAGGTAGGCACGGGTGACCACATCGTGACCGTGGTGGTCGAGACGCCGAAGCGCCTCTCGAAGCGGGCGCGCACGCTCCTCGAGGAGTACGCAGAGGAAGTGGGCGAGACGCTCGAGGCTCGCGAGACGCTTACGGAGCGCATCAAGGGTTTCTTCACCGGCCGCAAGCGCGGCAAGCACGAGTCGTCGGAGCACGACGCGGCCTGAGGCCGGCGCGACGCAGAACGGACGCGACGGCGTCCGCGCTGCGGCGTCAGTCTGCCTTACCCGCCACGCTCGCGAGCCACGCCGTCAACGCCGGCTCGTGCGCGTCGGCCGTGCCCACCAGGCGCAGCGCATCCGCCGGCCGCTGCCGGAACCAGGTGCGCTGCC
>PWQI01000162.1 GCA_003556805.1 Trueperaceae bacterium
GAGGAGCACCAGCAAGACGAGCAGCCGGCGCAGCGGGCGGAAGGTCACGTGGGTCACGGGTAGGGCCTCCTTCATCGAGAACGTTCGGGGACGATCGGTACGAGTGGCGCGCGTCGTCGTCATCTCATGCGTTCCTCCCCGCCGTGTCGCCATGGCTCGCGCTGGCGACCGTGTACCGAGCTACCTGGTCGAGGTCGAGTTGCATGCCCCAACCAGGCGCGTCGGATGGGTTCAGGCTGAGGCCGACCGGGACCGGTGGGTCGGTCAGGACCGAGGCCTCGAGGTGCGTGAAGGGCGAAGGCCAGGTGACGCAAGGGAACGCAGCGGCGAGGTGCGAGGCGACCGCCGCGATCAGGTCGAAGTAGATCGCCATCGACAGGCCGAGGTTGGCCGCACCGAAGACGTGCGCGATGTCGCGAACCTGGATCACACCGCCATGTTTCGTGATCTTCATGAGTGCCAGCGACGCCGCCTCTTCACGAACGACGTCGATCGCGTCGCCTGCCGCATAGATGGCCTCATCGGCCATGATCGGGGCCTGGAAAGTGCGCGCCAGGACGGACATCTCGCGCCTACTCCCGACTGGCTGCTCGACCGCACCGAGGCCACCGATCGCCTCCATCTCGCGGAGCGCATAGAGCGCCTCCCAGAGGCTCCAACCCGTGTTCCCGTCGATCTGCAGCAGCGCTCGACCTGCGAGCGCCTCGGCCACCGCCCGGTAGCGCTTCACGTCCTCCACCGGGTCCATCCCGACCTTCATCTTCAGCACCGAGAAGCCGTGCGTCTCGACCGCCTCGACGGCCTCGGCAGCCATTACCTCGGGTGCGGCATGATGGACGAAGCCCATCAGCGTCAGACCGTCGCGGACCTTGCCGCCGAGGAGCTGGTACACGGGCACGCCGAGCTGCTTGCCCTTCAGGTCCCACAGGGCGATCTCGACGCCTGCGTGGGAGGACCAGTGGTGCGGAAGGGCTCGCATCAGGTCGGTGTGGAGCGCCTCGACCGAGTCGAGCTCGCGCCCGACGACGACGGGTGCCAGGTGCTGCATCACGTTGGCCATGATGCCCTCGGCGGTCTCGCCGTACGAGCGAGGGGCGACCGCGGTCTGGCCGATACCGACCTCGCCGGTGTCCGCATGCAGTTGCACGAGCACGGTCGTCGCGAGGTCGCCGCTGCCGTAGCTGGTCGTCAGGGTCTCGCTGCGCGGTAGCGCTACGACGGTGCTGGTGAGACCGACGATCTTCACGGGGTCACCCCTGCGGTGTCGAGCGTCACGCCGTAGTCGCGACGCGCTCCGTCGAGCGTGACGATGCCTGCGTCGACGTCGCGACGGATCGCGGCGAGCTCGCGCTGGTCGCTCGCTCCGAATCCCGCTCCGCCTGGCATGCGCAGCTCGATCTCGTCGCCCGGCGCGAAGGGGAGGATCGGGAACTGGGTGATGACCTCACCGTTGAAGCGGACCTCGCCGGTCTTGCCCGGCTGGCCACCGTCGAGTCCGGGGGGCGCGCAGAAGATCTTGTCGGGACGGACGCGCGCGTTGATGGTGACGTCGCCGGTGTTGCGGAAGGTCATCACCTGCCCGGGCCCACCGCGGTGGCGGCCCGCACCGGCGCTGTCCGCCAGCAGCTCCTTGTTGAGGATCATGACCGGGCACTGCGACTCCCAGATCTCGACCGGTGTCACGCTGCTGTTGTGCGGGAACGCGATCGGCACCAGGCCGTCGAGGTCGCGCATGGAACCACGGCCTCCGTGGGGCAGGACGTGGACGCTGAACTCGCCGTGTTCGGCCGTGCGGCCGCTGACGCTGAAGGGCCAGATGCTCCCCGAGCCGGCCTGCGCGTGCTCGCCGAAGGCGGGCCAGAGCGCACCGAAGAGCACCTGGTTGATGTTGTTCGTGGTCTTGGCACGCGCGTTGACGGGCGAAGGGAAGGTGGTGTTGAGGATGCACCCCTCGGGAGCCGACACGTGCACCGGCCGGAACAGCCCCTCGTTGTTCGGGATGGTCGGCACCAGGGCGCACTTGAAGGGGTACATGCTACTGCTGAACGTCACGTTGTAGACGCAGTTGATCGCGGCCTTGTCGGTCTGGGGACTGGTGCCGGTGTAGTCGACGTAGGCGTCGGAGCCCTCGATGCGGACGGTCGCGTGGAGGTGGACGATCTCGTGGTAGCCGTCGATGTCGAGGCCGAACTCGTAGCTACCGTCTGGGATCGCCGCGATGCGCTCACGCATCACGCGCTCGCTGCGATCGTGGATCTCGCCAGAGAGCTCGACGATGTCGGCGAGGTCGTAGTCGTCGAGGAACTCACGGAGCCGCCGAGCGCCCACCTGATGGGTACCGACGATGGCGCGCAGATCGCCGAGGACGAGGTTCGGAACGCGACAGTTCTGGCCGATCAACTGGAAGAGAAGGGCGTTCTCACGGCCTGCCTCGTAGAGCTTGGCGGGCGGGATCCGCACACCTTCGGTGAAGACGTCGCTGGCGATGATATCGCCCGGGTGGCCCCCGACGTCGGACAGGTGGGCGATGGTCCCCATGAAGGCGACGACGCGACCGCGGTGGAAGACGGGCGTGACGATCGCGTAGTCGGGGAGGTGGCCGGCGGCAAGCCAGGGGTCGTTCGTGACGAGGACATCACCCTCACGGAGGCTTTCCACCGGGAAGCGCTCGAGCATCGAGCGCGTGGTGCGCGGGAGGATGACGCAGAAGTCGGGCGGGCTGAAGCTGGACTGGCAGATGCTGCCGCCCTCGGCGTTGAGGAGGATGCAGGCGAAGTCGTGGCTCTCACCGACGATGGTGCTGAACGAGGTCTTGATGACCGCGTTGTCGACCTCGTCCATGATGCTGATGAGGCGCTGCCACTGGATCTCGAGCTGGATCGGGTCGGTTTCGGGAACGCTGATGCTCATGCTGACCTCTCGACGCGGGCGGGAGCCGCGTTGGGAACGACGACGCCGGCCGGCTCGTGCAGACTGTTGATTGTTAACAGTGAATGGAACAAAGTGTAAGGAGCTGCGTATCCGTGCAGAAAAGTACCACTATGGACCGCGACTGTCAACGTGCCTCGACCCCTCATGGGCGCACCTCGGTGCGTCGGACAGCGCGACGTTCGAGGACCTCGCGCACCAGCGCCACACCGATGCCTGGCCCATCTGGCACGCGCTGCGTGCCATCGACGGCGTCGAGCCAGGTGTCGATGACGTCCTCCTCCCAGTAGCGGGAGGCCGATGCCGTGTCACCGGGCAGCGTGTAGCCCTCGAGGGTCGACATGTGGAGATTATGCGCACGTCCGACGCCGAGTTCGAGCATCCCCCCACACCAAACGGGCGCTCCGAAGGCGAGGGCGACGTCGTGGATCCGGCGCGCCTCGAGGTGCCCGCGCACGCGACCGACCTTCACGTTGATCACGCGACCGGCGTCCGTGGCGAGCGCCTTGCGGGCGTCCTCGCTCGAGTGGATGGACTCGTCGAGGCACAGCGGCGTCCTGAGCCGGCGCTGCAACGCGACGTGGTCGTGCAGATCGTTCGCCGCAAGCGGCTGCTCTATGTAGTCGAGGCCGAGCTCGTCGAGGGCGTCGAAGACGCGCGCATCGGCGAGCCGGTAGGCGCTGTTCGCATCGACGGTGAGCACGGCATCGGGCAGCGCCGACCGAACGGCGCGCAGCGGTTCCACGTCCCAACCCGGCTTGATCTTGAACTTGAGACGCTTGTATCCCTCGGCCAGGTGGCGCTGCGCCGACGCCACCGTCGCCGCCACGTCACTCTGGATCCCGATCGAGGCACCCACGGCGACCTCGCTGCGGACACCGCCGAGCAGCTGCCACAAGGGCATGCCCGCCCGCTTCGCAAGGAGGTCCCAGAAGGCCGTCTCGATGGCCGCAACCGCCATGTCATGGCCGCGGATGTGCGCCATCGCACCCAAAAGCTGCGACGGCGTTGCGAACGACCGTCCCACGATTCTCGGCAGCGCATGCGCCTCGAGCACCTCCCAGGCGGTCGCCGTCGTCTCGTGGCTGTAGCCCGGCGAGCCCATGGCCACCACCTCGCCGAGCCCTTCGAGGCCATCGGCATGCAGCACGACCAACAGGCGCGTGAGGTCCTGCTGCGCGCCGAAGCTCGTCTCGAAGCGGAAGCGCAGTCGCGCCGACACCTCGATCAGCTCGACGGCCTCGATCCGAAGCGCGGTCGCGATCGGGTCGGTCTTTGCCTGGGAGGGCGCTGGTACGGCGCTCGTCACAACTCGACGGTGTAGCGCTCGATCTTGTCCCAATCCAAGTCGACGCCGAGGCCGGGCCCGCTCGGTGCGGCGAGGGTCAGGCCGTCCGGAGCGAACGATGCGTCGACGAAGGTGTCCGCCAAGTCGGTCGCCGGCGAGGGCCACGTGGCGCAGGGGATCGCAGCGGCCAGGTGTGCGGCTGCGACGCCGATGAGGTCGTAGTAGATGGCGATCGAGAGGGTCAGGTTGGCAGCGCCGAAGATCGAGCCGATCTCGCGAACCGCGCTCGGTCCGCCGTGCTTGTTCATCTTCATCAAGGCGATGCTGGCGGCCTCCTCACGAATCACGTCGATGGCGTCGGGCGGTCCGTAGATCGCCTCGTCGGCCATGATGGGCGTCTTGAGGCGCCGCGCCAGGATCGCCATGTCGCGGGTGCTGGGCACGGGCTGCTCGATGCATCCCAAGCCTCCGATCGACTCCATCTCCGAGAGCGCCCATAGGCCTTGCCAGAGCTCGTAACCCGTGTTGCCGTCCACCTGGAGCAACGCACGACCCTGGAGGGCCTCGGCCACGGCGCGGTAGCGCGCGACGTCCTCGACCGGATCGAGACCGATCTTCATCTTGAGGACGCGGTAGCCCTTCTCCTCCACCGCTCGCACGGCCGTCTCGGCCATCGCCTCGGGGGTGCCGTGGTGGACGAAACCCATGAGCGTGAGGCCGTCGCGCACCTTGCCGCCGAGCAGGTCGAACATCGGCACGCCGAGAGCCTTGCCCTTGAGGTCGAGGAGCGCCATGTCGACACCAGAGTGGGAGAACTCGTGGTGGGGCAGCGCGCGCTCCATCGCCTGGCGGCAGGCGGTCGTGGCCATCGGGTCCATACCGATCAGCGCCGGGGCGAGATGGGAGCGGATGTTCGTGAGCATGCCCTCGGCGCTCTCGCCGTAGAAGGGCGCGTCGACCGAGGCCTGACCGACTCCGGTGACGCCTTCGTCGCTGTGGATCTCGACGAGGATGGTGGTCGCGTTGTCCTCACTGCCGTAGCTGGTCGTGAGCCGGTTCGATCGGGGGATCCGCAGGACCCTCGCGGTCAGATCGGTGATGCGCATGTCGCTCCTTCGCTGGCCTCTGTGTGATGTTGAAGGTCAACTGTCAACAGTTGTGTGGCCGGTATCGAGATGGGCATCACGCTAGCACCCACCCCCCGGCCGGTCAACGCGTGCATCCCTCCGGAACGACACTGCGGCCGAGCATCGTCGACCGATCACGCCGGGTCCCGACCAGCACCGAGATGACGGTCGAACCAGTCGAGGTACTCCTGCAAACGCCGCACGCGATGCCACGGCCGCCCGCCTCGCGACAACCCATGCGACTCGTTGGGGAACCGCACCAACCGCGCCTCCACCCCAAGCGTGCGCAGGCTGGCGTAGAGCGCCTCGCCCTGGCCGACGGTGCAGCGATGGTCCTCGGCCGAATGCACGATCAAGGTGGGGGTCCTCGCCCCGCCGATGCGGTCGATGGGGCTCTGCCGCAGGTACGCGGACGGGTCCTCCCAGGGCGCGGCACCTCCGAACTCGAACGCTCGCAGCGGACCGATGTCGCTCATGCCGAACGCCGCCAGCTTGTCGGCCACGACGCGATCGGCGACCGCAGCGGCGAACCGGCCGGTCGAACCGAGCAGCCAGGCGACCTGGAACCCGCCGTAGCTGCCGCCCGCGACGGCCTGACGCCCTGGGTCGAGCTGCGGGTAGGCCGCCAGAGCCGCGTCGAGCGCACGCAGGTTGTCGAGCACGTCTGCCTCGCCCCAGGAGCCGAGGATGGCCGTGCAGAATGGGTCGCCATAGCCTTGGCAACCACGTGTGTTGGCCCACACGACGGCGTAGCCCGCCGCGACGAAGAGCTGCCACTCGAAGTGCAGGTTGTCGCTGCGCATGCCACCGGGACCGCCACCGCAGTAGAGGATCACGGGCACGCGCTCGCCCGCCGGGTGCTCGGGGAGCAACACCCAGGCGTCGAGCTCGGGGCCGCGGTCGTCGCGGACGGCCAGGTGTTCCGCCGTCATGATGCCGGCGTCGGCGACCAGGGCGCCGCCCGCATCGGTGAGCCGCCGTGGCGCTGCGGGCGCGCCCTCGCGCAACTCGACGAGCTCGAGATCGGCGCTGCGCTCCCGGGCCTGCGCGACCACCACCCACCGAGCACCGTCAGGGAGGGCGGCGAAGCCCGCCACGACGCGATCCGGGGGCGTGAGCGGCAGCAGCGTGCCATCGAGCGCGACCCGCACCAGACGAACGGTCGAGCGCGCGCTCAGCACGGCGATCAAGGCGTCGCCCGCCGGTGTCCACACCGGTCCGCCGTCACCCGAACCGCCCGTATCGGTGTACGCGGCGTTCCCGAAGGTACCGACCGCATCGCTGGTGAGCGCGCGCCGGGCTCCGCTACGCGCGTCGACGGTCCACATTCGTTGCGCACCGTAGTGGCCGATGCCCTCGTGATCGTGGCCGGTCAACGCAAGCGTCGTCCCGTCCGGCGACCACGACAGCGCTTGCGCGCGCACGTCGGCGAAGCTCGCCAGTCGAAGCGGGGTCGCCGACGTGGCCACCACGTCGAGCAGGTACACGGCGCTGCGCCGCGAACGCTCCCAGGCCGGGTCCTCGAGCGCCGAGACGAAGGCGATGGTCCGACCGTCCGGCGACCAACGCGGAGCCGCGACGTCGACTCGGCCTCGCACGAGCCAACGCGGTTCCGTGACGGGCTCCGCGCTCCCGGCAGCGTCGAACCGAACGACTCCGAGGTGATCGAAGCGGTCGCCGAGCAGGCCGGTGCCGTCGCGCTTCCAACGCAGCCGCGTGACGCGCAGGACGTCGGCGGCGTGACCGTCGCCCGGTTCGGGCCCCTCGTGCCGAGGCAACACCAACGCGAACGCGTCGCTCTTCGGTGACCACGTCCACTCGCCGATCGGTCCACCGAGCGCCGTCACGCATCGTGGCGAGCCGCCTTCCGCCGCGACCACGAACACCTCGGTCGCGCCGGCATGCGGGGCCAGGTACGCGAGCCAGCGACCGTCGGGCGACCAGCGCGCGGCCCGCACCCCGGGGGCAGCCTCGACGAGGACCCGCTCCGGCCCCCCGTCGAGCGGCTGGACCACGAGCTCGAAGACGTACGTGTCGCCCTCGGCATCGACGCGGCCGCGCCGCCACACGACGCGCGAGCCATCCGGATGGACCTGCGGGTCGTCGACGGACACGGCGCGGAGCAGGTCACGCGGGGTCAGGCGTGCACGTCGCGTGTCGGCCACCATCGCCTCAGAGATGGCGCTCGAACCAATCGAGGTAGCGCTCGAGTCGGTAGATCCGATGCCACGGCCGACCCGCACGCGAGAGCTCGTGCGTCTCGTCCGGGAAGCGGATCAGTTCGGTCGGCACACCGAGCAGCTTGAGGGCGCTGTAGAGCTGCTCGCCCTGGTCGATCGGGCAGCGGTAGTCGAGCGCCGAGTGCACCACCAGCGTCGGCGTGCGGATGCCGTCGACGTACGAGATCGGCGACCACTTCAGGTAGTCCTCCGGCGCCTCCCACGGGTTCTTGCCACCGAACTCGATGTGGTCGAGCAGCATGCCGATGTCGCTGGTTCCGCCGAAGGCGTAGCGGTTGAAGAGGCAGCGGTCCACCACCGCCGCCTTGAACTCCGGATGGCGCGCCGCGATCCAGCCCGCCATGTAGCCGCCGTAGCTGCCTCCGGCGACCGCGAGGCGCTCCCCGTCGATCGCCGGGTAGGCCTCGACCACCTCGCGCAGGAAGGCCATGTTGTCCTGGTAGTCGAGGTCGCCCCAGGCGCCGCGGGTGGCGTCCGAGAAGGCCTCGCCGTAGCCGTAGTTGCCGCGGGCGTTGCAGTTGATCACGGCGTACCCGCGCGCCGCGTACGTCTGCCACTCGTGCGTGAACACGCTCGCGCGCATGCCCCCCGGTCCGCCGCCGGTGTAGAGGATGACCGGGCAGCGCTGACCCGGCTCGAGCCGCGGCGGCAGCATGACCCAACCCTCGACCTCGACGCCACTGCCGCGCGCCACGAAGCGCTCTGGCTGCACCAGCGCGATCTCGTCACGAAGCGTCGCGTTCACGTCGCTGAGACGCTGCGGATCGCCCGACGCCGGATCCAACGTCCACACGTCGCCCGGGGTGACGTGGTCACCCGCGACGTAGGCGATGCGCGCACCATCGGCGGACACGGTGAACGCGCAGACGCTGTGGTCCCCCCGCGTCACGTGCTCGAGCGAGCGCCGCTCGACGTCGAAGCGCGCCACGTTCACCGTGCCACGCTCGTTGACGAGGACTAGCAGCGAGGTACCGTCCGGCGCCCAACGCGGACCGTCCGGACCGCCGTAGCGCCGCATGTCCTGGTTGCGCGAGTAGTCGCCCAGGCTCACGTCGTGCTCAGCCGACACGCACGTGCCCGCGCCCGACGCCGCGTCGACGAGCCAGAGCTTCTGGAACCCGTAGTGCCCCTTCGGAGCGTCGTCGTGACCGCAGACGGCGATCTGCGCACCGTCGGGCGACCAGGCCAGGTCGGTGCCCCGCATCTCGGCCAGCCAGAAGAGCGCGCGCGGCTCGACCGCGTCCTCGCTCGACGCGTCGAAGGGGACGAGGTAGATCGCGGAGCGTCGCTCCTGGTCGCCGTTCGGGCTCAGGTTGCCGGCCACGGCGAGCGTGCGCCCGTCGGGCGACCACGCGGGTGAGGTCACGTCGCCCGGCGCCCGCGTCACGAGACGGACGGGGCCGCTGCCGTCGGTCGCGACGGCCGCGATCTGGCGCACGTAGTCGCCGAGGAGGCCCAGGGCGTCGGACTTCCAGCGCGTCCGGGTGACCACCAAGACGTCGCGGTTGAAGCGGACGTACGGATCGTCGTCCTCCTCGGGGGCACCCACCTCCAGACCGCGCTCGGGGTGCACGAGGGTGGTGAACGCCAACGTCGCACCGTCGGGCGACCAGACGGGTGTGCTCGCTCCGCCGCGCAGATCGCTGAGCTGGCGGGCCACTCCGGCCGGCGTGGCGTCGCGCACCCAGAGCTGCGGCATCGCGTCGAGGAACGACTCGGCTGCAGCGGGACCGGACAGCGGCGCCTGCGTCGGATCGGGGGCCAGATAGGCCAGGCGCTTGCCATCGGGCGACCAGCGCGGGTGCGTCCCTGCCGTGACCTCGTCGTGCCGGCCGGTAGCGACGTCGGTGAGGACGATCGAAGAACGGTAGCGGTTGTGCTCGGGGTCCATGTCGTTACGGACCCAGGCGACCTTGGTGCCGTCCGGGGACAGCTGGGGGTCGTCCGCCATGGCGAAGCGCAAGAGGTCGTGGACGGTCACGGGTCGGCGGGTGTCGCTCATGCTCAGATCGCTCCTCTACGGTGCAGTGCGTAGCGCTCGAAGACGAGCACGGTTCCCTCATCGGTGTGGCGGACCTC
>PWQI01000211.1 GCA_003556805.1 Trueperaceae bacterium
ATCATCAACTTCGTCTGGTGGATCGGCATCGGCCACGCCGGCACGCTCATCTCGGCCGCGCTGCTGCTCTTCCGACAGCCCTGGCGCACCTCGATCAACCGTTTCGCGGAGGCGATGACGATCTTCGCGGTGGTGTGTGCCGGCCTCTACCCGATCCTGCACCTGGGCCGGCCATGGGTGTTCTACTGGCTGCTTCCGTACCCGAACACGTTCGGCATGTTCCCGCAGTTCCGCAGCCCACTGGCGTGGGACCTGTTCGCGATCTCGGCCTACGCCACGGTGTCGCTGGTCTTCTGGTACATCGGCCTGATCCCCGATCTCGCGACGCTCCGCGACAGCGCCCGTAGCCGCTTCCAGAAGCTGCTCTACGGGGTGCTCTCGTTGGGCTGGACCGGCTCGGCCCGCAGCTGGGGGCGCTACATTCGCGCCTACTTGCTCCTCGCCGCGCTGTCCTTCCCACTGGTGTTGTCGGTGCACAGCACGATCGCCATGGACTTCGCCGTGTCGCAGCTGCCCGGTTGGAACAACACGATCATGCCGCCGTACTTCGTGGCAGGCGCGGTCTTCGCAGGGTTCGCGATGGTCTTGATCCTGGCGATCCCGCTGCGGCGCGCCTTCCACCTGCGCAACGTCATCACCATGCGCCACCTCGACAACGCCGCCAAGCTGCTCCTAGGCACCGGCATGATCGTCGTCTACGGCTACGGCATCGAGCTGTTCATGGCGTGGTACTCGGGCGTCGAGTTCGAGGTGTTCATGGCCTACAACCGCGTCTTCGGGGCCGATCACGGGTGGGTCTTCTGGTTGCTGATCCTGTGCAACCTCGTGGCGATACAGCCGCTCTGGTTCCGGAGCGTGCGACAGAACCCGATCGCGCTGTTCGTGATCTCGATCATCGTCTCGATCGGGATGTGGCTCGAGCGTTACGTGATCATCGTCGTGTCTCTCACGAAGGACTTCCTGCTCAGCTCGTGGTTCAACTACATCCCGACCTTCTGGGACTGGGCGCTGTTCGCCGGCAGTTTCGGGCTCTTCGGCACGCTGTTCTTCCTCTTCATCCGACTGCTTCCGTCGGTCGCGACGTCCGAGATGAAGGAGATGGTGCATCACGACGCGCATCACGGTTCCGACCATTACGAGACCATCCGTCCCTCGTACTACGGTGAGGAGGGCCGCGCATGAGTGACGTCGCCGCCAGCCCCAACGCCGCGCCGGCGCCGGCCGAGCTCTACGGCCTGGCCGCCGAGTACGAGACGTCCGACCACGTGTTGGCTGCCGCCACTGCTGCCCACAAGGCCGGCTACCGCCGCATGGACGCGTACACGCCATACCCGGTCGAAGGGCTCGACGCCAAGCTGGGACAGCCACCCACGAGGCTCGGCTTCGCCGTGCTCGCCGTCGGTATGGTTGCCCTCGTCGCCGGGTTCTTCATGCAGTGGTTCGCCAACGTGGAGTTCTACCCGCTCAACGTCGGCGGCCGTCCGCTCAACTCGTGGCCGAACTTCATCGTCATCACGTTCGAGATCACCGTGCTGCTGTCTGCCTTGACGGCGGCCGGCGTGATGCTCGCGCGCAACGGACTCCCCCGGCTGCACCACTCGATCTTCAACACCCCGGGCTTCGAGCGGGCGTCGCGCGACCGCTACTTCCTCTGCATCGAGGCGGACGACCCGACCTTCCAGGCCAGTGACACACGGGCGTTCCTCGAGCACACGGGGGCGCTCGCGGTGACGGAGGTCGAGCGATGAACCGAGCCGGCCGCCTCTTCGTCCTGGCGCTCGTCGGCGCGCTCCTGCTCGCAGGCTGCGGTCGCAACATGGCCGAGCAACCTCGGGTCGGTCCGTTGCAGGCGACACCCTTCTTCGCCGACGGGTCCGGGAACCGCGCACCGCTCGAAGGCACCGTGTCCCGCGAGCGCGGCGCCGTCGACCCGGTCTTCTTCACCGGGCAACGCGACGGCGGACTCGTCACCGAGCTGCCGATCGAGTTGACCTACGAACTGCTGCTGCGCGGCCAGGAGCGCTACGACATCTTCTGCTCGATGTGCCATGGCTACACGGGCGCAGGTGACGGCATGGTCGTCCGCCGCGGCTTCCCACAGCCGGCGTCGTTCCACGACCAACGCCTGCTCGACGCATCCGTCGGGTACTACTTCAACGCCATGACGAACGGCTTCGGCCGGATGTACAGCTACGCCGGCCGCATCCCAGCGGAGGACCGCTGGGCGATCGCCGCCTACGTGAAGGCGCTGCAGCTGTCCCAGAACGCGACGATCGACGACGTCCCAGCCGACGTGCGCCGTGCCCTCGAACTCGAGGGCGCCGAAGGGAGCATCCGATGACCCCGTCCGTCGCCGTATCGCGGCCGCTCATGGTCGCCCTCGGCCTCGGCGTCGTCGGCCTCGGTGTGGGCGCCGTCGTCGGCCTCACCGAAGGCAGCTTCTTCGGCGCCATGCTGATGGCGTTCATGTTCTGGACCGGCATGTCGCTCGGCGCGTTGGCGCTGCTCGCCGTGAACCACATGGCTGGCGGTTCGTGGGGCGCGGTCGTCCGACGTCCGCTCGAAGCGATGGTCTCGGCCCTGCCGCTCGCGGCGCTGTTCTTCATCCCCGTCCTCTTCGGCGTCACCACGCTGTACCCGTGGGCCGATCCCGTGTACGTGGCCGCGCACCCCTTGGTCGAGTTCAAGGTCGCGTACCTCAACGTGCCCTGGTTCATCATCCGTGGCGTGCTCTACTTCGCCGCCTGGATCGCACTCGCCTGGTTCTTCCTGCGCAACGCACGCGAGCAGGACGCCCGCTCGGGCGATGCGGGTCGCATCGGCTACCGCATGAAGTCCGTCGGCGGCTTGGCGATCGTCGCCTACGTCGTCACGGTGACCCTCGCCTCCATCGACTGGGGGATGTCGCTCACCCCTGAGTGGTGGTCGGGGATCTACGGCGTCATCTTCATGATCAGCCAAGCGATCTGCGCGATGGCACTCACCATCCTGGCGATCGTCTGGTTGGCGAACCGCGACGGTCGTGTCGACGAACTGCTGACAGAGAAGCGCTTACAGGATCTCGGCAACTTCCTGATGGCGTTCATCATGTTCTGGGCGTACGTCAACATCAGCCAGCTGATGATCCAATGGTCCAACAACATCGTCGAGACCAACACGTTCTACGTGCTGCGTTTCGATGTCGAGCCCTGGCGCGGCATGGGCATCTACCTGGCGGTCGCCGGGTTCGCCCTCCCCTTCCTCATCCTCTTCTCCCGCTGGGTCAAGCGTCAGCGCGCTGCGCTGGCGTTCATGGCCGGCTGGGCGATCCTCAACCAGGCGGTACACACGTACTGGTTCCTCGCCCCCGAGGTCGGTCGCACCGGACTGCCCGTGGCCGCAGACGTCCTGGTCTTCCTCGGTCTGGGCGGTCTGTGGCTCGCGTTCGTCCTGCGCAGCCTCGCTTCGCGCAGCCTGGTGCCCGAGAACGACCCGCGTCTGAAGCATCCACCCGTCCCGACTCACGGCGACGGTACGCCCCACGGCCACACGACTCCAGCGGCTGCCAGCACAGAGGTGCGCCATGCCTGACCAGAACCAACGCACGCGCCAGTACATCGTCAGCCAGGACGCCGTCCGCCGGGGGTTCCTCCTCGGTGGGGGCGGCATGGTGGCCGTCATCTTGGCCCTCTTGATCCTGATCACCTCGCGCCCGCAGGGGCAGCTCCAGGTCCTCGACGACGGGCAGCACCAGGCGCTGCTGGCGGAGGCGGACGCGCGTCTCAGCGGCTTCGAGATGCTGGAAGACGGCGCCGCTCGGATCGACATCGAGCATGCGATGCGCCTCGTGGTCGAGCGCGGCGTCGATCTCGCGATCGCACCCCCAGCGGAGCCGGCTCCAGACGAGCCCGGCGTGATGGTCGCCGAGGTCGACGGAGCGGCCGTCTACACGGCGCAGTGTGCGGCTTGCCACCAGGCCAACGGTGCCGGCATCCCCAGCGCCTTTCCGCCGTTGGCGGGGCACGTCGGCGACCTCTACGCAGCCGACACCGAGTACCTCGTCGACGTCATGTTGTACGGGCTCCAGGGTCAGATCATGGTCGCCGGCGTCAGCTACAACGGCTTGATGCCGGCCTTCGGGCAGCTCAGCGACGACGAGATCGCCGCCGTCCTCAACCACGTGCTCAGCGCCTGGGGCGATGCCGACGAGCTCGGCGATGCGTTCGTGCCGTACGTGCCCGAGGACGTCGCCGAACAGCGTGGGCTCGGCCTGACGGCCAGCGACGTGCTGCAGGCACGAAACGCGCTCGACCTGGAGTGAACGCAGCGGTCTGAGCGCGTGGTAGGCCCTCGCCCGCTCGGAGCGCGGCGTCCGTCACCCGACGGGCGCCGCGCTCAACGCTGCGGCGTCTCGGACGCCTCGCTCGCCTCGGCGTCGCCGGCGCTCGTCGCGGCCCGCTCGTAGGCGCGCACGAGCGGTGCGCACAACCGCAAGCTGGCCTGCATCAGCGGCCCTATCGTCACTGCGAACACGAGCGTGCCGACGCCGACGGTGCCACCGAGCAGCCAGCCCACCGCCAACACGGTGAGCTCGGTCAGGGTGCGCGCACGCGCCACGGTGGTACCGAGGAGGCGCGCCATGCCGAGGGCGAACCCATCGCGCGGCCCCGCACCGAGTCCAGCACTGAGGTAGAGCCCGGTGGCCAGGCCGTTGAGCAGGAGGCCCCCTCCGAACAGCGCCGCGGCAACCGGCCACGTGTCCGGTCGCGGCACGAGCGGCGACCCGAGGAACACGTCCACCCATAGGCCGACCATGAGCATGTTCAACACGCTGCCGAGACCCGGTCGAACGCGAGCGAAGGCGGCCGCGAACGCCAGCAGTGCGAGGCCCGTCCCGACGATGACCATCCCGACCGAGAGCGGGGTGCGCGCCGCAACGCCTTCGTGGAACACGTCCCACGGGCCGAGTCCGACGCCAGAACGCAGCATGCACGCGAGGCTGAACCCGAACAGCGTCAACCCGACGTTCACGTGAACGAGCCGCACCAGGAGGCGCCGCGGCGCGCGTGTCGACGAGGACCTTGGCACGGCGCGGAGCCTACCACCGGCGGTACACTCGAGCATCACGGCTGGTCCGCTCGAGCGCCGTGGAGGAGGACCCGCATGCCCTCGACTCGCCTTTCACGGAGCATTGGTGCACTGCTGACGCTCGGTGCACTGGTGCTCGCCCTCGCCCTCCCGCCGATCGCCGTCGCACAGGAAGGGCCCCCCGACGGCGTCGCGCGCTTCCACTACCAACGCGACGACGGCGATTACGAAGGCTGGGTGCTGCACCTGTGGGAGGACACCGTCGAGCAGGTGACGTGGGCGCAGGGCCTCCCGATCACCGGCTTCGACGACTACGGTGCGTACTGGGACGTGCGGCTGAGCGACGATGCCGCCCGCGTGGGCTTCATCGTGCACAAGGGCGACATCAAGGACCCGGGACCGGACATGTTCCTCGTCCTGGGGCAGCACGGTCGCGAGGTGTGGCTGGTCTCGGGCAGCGACCAGATCCTCACGGCACCCCCGTTGGCGCCACCGGCGGACGACGTCGCGCGCGTGCACTACACGCGTCCAGACGGTGGCTACGACGGCTGGGTGCTACACGTCTGGGAAGACACCAGCGCGGTCGTCACCTGGGACGACGGACTCGACGTGACCGGCGAGAGTGCGTATGGCGTCTACTGGGACGTGCCGCTCACCCCTGGCGCGGCGCGCGTCGGCTTCATCGTCCACAAGGGCGACGACAAGGACCCCGGACCCGACATGTTCCTCGATCTGACGGAGGGGAACGAGGTCTGGCTGCTGTCTGGCAGCGCCACGATCTACCGCGAACCGCCCGACGTCCGCGTGGGCGGCGGCGACCTGCGCTCGCGCCGTGGGCATTGGCTGCGCACCGACGTGCTCGCGTGGGACGTCGGCCAGGTGATGCCTGGGCAGACGTTCTCGCTGTACGGCACCACGACGGGCCTCACGCTGGGCGAAGACGGCGTGGAGGGTGCGCCGGGCATCGAGTTGACGATCGACGAAGACGGGCTTCCGGCCGACGCCATGCGCCAGTTCCCGCACCTCGCCGGCCATACGGTGCTGCTATTGCCGGCCGAGGTGCGTTCCGCGGTGCCGGCTCTGTTGCGCGGCGAGCTCGCGCTCGCGAGCTATCGTGACGGTCGACTCGTCGACGCCACGGGGTTGCAGATCGCCGGTGTGCTGGACGACCGCTACGCCACCGACGCGGCGTTGGGCGTGACCTGGGACGGCGACGTGCCGAGCATCGCGGTCTGGGCTCCGACGGCTCGCAGCGTCTCGCTGCAACGCTTCGAGACGAGTACCGGGCCCCTCGCCGAAAGCGTGCCGCTGCGTCGCGACGACGCCACCGGCGTGTGGTCGATCACGGGGACCCCCGAGTGGCGCTGGTCGTACTACCTGTTCGAGGTCGACGTGTTCGTGCCGACGACCGGACGCTTCGAGACCAACCTCGTGACCGATCCGTACTCGCTCAGCCTAGCCATGAACAGCGCCCGCTCGCAGGTCGTCGACCTGCGTGACCCCGCCCTGGCGCCGCCCGGCTGGGACGCGCTGGTCAAGCCGCCGTTGGCCGATCCGGTGGACGCGGTGGTGTACGAGCTGCACGTCCGCGACTTCTCGGTGGCGGACCCGCTCGTGCCCGACGCGCTGCGTGGCACGTACGCCGCCTTCACGCTCGAGGGCACCTACGGTGGTGCGCACCTGCGACGGCTGGCCGATGCGGGCCTAACGCACCTCCACCTGCTCCCGACCTTCGACATCGCCACCATCGACGAGGACCGTGCGACGTGGCTCGAACCCGACATCGACGAACCGCTGCCGTCGTCGAGCCCGCGGCCTCAGGCCGCGATCGAGGCGATCCGTGATCGCGACGGCTTCAACTGGGGCTACGATCCATGGCACTACAACGTCCCCGAGGGGAGCTACGCCAGCGACCCGGACGGGCCGGCACGGATCCTGGAGTTCCGCGAGATGGTGATGGGGCTGTGGCAGGGCGCCGGCCTGCGACTCGTGGTCGACGTCGTCTACAACCACACCAACGCCGCGGGGCAGGCCGAGCGCTCGGTGCTCGACCGCGTCGTCCCCGGCTATTACCACCGCCTCGACGACGCCGGCAACGTCACCACCAGCACCTGCTGCCCCAACACGGCGACCGAGCACGCCATGATGGAGCGCTTGATGCTCGACTCGGTCGCACTGTGGGCAGAGCACTACAAGGTCGACGCCTTCCGCTTCGACCTGATGGGCCACCACATGGCCCGCAACATGCGGGCCGTGCGCACCACGCTCGACGCGCTGACGCCCACTGAGCACGGCGTACACGGCAGCGGCGTGTACGTGTACGGCGAGGGCTGGGACTTCGGCGAAGTGGCGCAGGGCGCCCGAGGACCGAACGCCACCCAGCGCACCATGGCCGGCAGCGGCATCGGCACCTTCAACGATCGCCTGCGCGACGCCGTTCGCGGCGGCGGACCCTTCGACGGCGGCGAGGCCCTGGTCGCCAACCAAGGGTTCGCCTCGGGCGTCTTCGTGCTCCCGAACGAGATCACCGCTCGGTCGAGCGCCGAGGCGCGTCGCGCGACCGCCCTGCTCGCCGCCGATCAGATCCGGGTCGGCCTCGCGGCGAACCTGGAGCACGTCACCTTCATCGACCGCACCGGCGCGCTGGCGACCGGCCGCGACGTGGACTACAACGGCCAGCCGGCCGGCTACGGGCGCGTCCCGCAGGACCACATCGTGTACGTCTCGAAGCACGACAACCAGACGCTCTGGGACATCCTCCAGTACAAGCTGCCGCGCGACCTCGGCACCGACGAGCGCGTGCGCTTGCAGACCCTAGCGCTCTCGACCGTTCTGTTCTCCCAGGGCATTCCGTTCGTGCACGCCGGGTCGGAACTGCTGCGCAGCAAGAGCTTCGACCGCAACAGCTATGACTCCGGCGATTGGTTCAACGCCATCGACTGGACCATGCAGACGAACGGTATGGGCCGCGGCCTGCCGTTGGCCGCCGACAACCGCGACAACTGGGCGCTCATGCGTGACCGGCTGGTCGATCCGCTGCTGCACCCCTCGAGCGATCACATCGCCTTCGCTGCCGACGTCTTCACCGAATGGCTGCGCGTCCGGGCCGACACCCCGTTGCTACGGCTCAGGACGGCCGAGGACGTGCTGGCACGGTTGCGCTTCCACGACACCGGTCCGGAGCAGACGCCCGGCGTGATCGTCATGTCGCTGCACGACGACGAGGCCGGGCTGCCGCTGCTCGACGAGCGCTACGCCAGCCTGGTGATCGTGTGGAACGCTGGCCCTGATGTCGTGCGCGTCGACGCGCCCGCCCTCGCGGGCGTGCCGTACCTGCTGCATCCCGTGCAGGCGGACGGGGTCGACGCCGGCACCCTGTACGGCTCGTACGTCGCGACGGCGAGCGGTCAGGTGCGCGTGCCGGCCTTCTCGACCGTCGTCTTCGTGGCGCCACGGTTGCCGTGACGTCGTCGCCTGGCGGGCGCGTGCTGGTCACGCGCCCATTGGAGCGAGCGTGGCTCGAGCCGCTGCGTACCGCCGGCCTGACCGTTGACGTCGTGAGCGCTGGCGAGATCGGCGACGGCGCCGCACTGCGATCGCGTGCGGCTGGCGCGGCGGCGCTCCTGGTGACACTCGGGGACCGCGTGGACGCAGCGCTCCTCGACGCAGCGGGGTCGGGGCTTCGGGTGGTCGCCACCATCTCCGTTGGCGTCGATCACATCGACCTCGAGGCCTGCCGTGCGCGCGGGGTGCGGGTAGCGAACACGCCCGACGTGCTCACCGACGCGACCGCCGACCTGGCGATGACGCTGCTGCTGGCGCTGACCCGCCGTGTGCGCGAGGGCGAGGCGCTGGTGCGCGCTGGCGAGTGGCAGGGCTGGGAGCCTGGCCAACTGCTGGGGCGCGACATCAAGGGCGCGCGCGTGCTGGTCGTCGGTGCCGGCCGCATCGGCGGTGCCTTCGCGCAGCGCGTGCACGCCTTCGGCGCCCGGGTCGCGTACCACGGCCGCCGCCGACGACCGGCGTTGGAGGACGCGCTCGGCGCCTGCTACGAACCGGATCTCGACATGGCGCTCGGTCGTGCCGACGTCGTCAGCCTGCATGCGCCTCTCACGGCCGAGACGCGGCACCTGCTCGACGCGCGGCGCCTGGCATTGCTGCCGCCTCGTGCGATCGTGATCAACACCGGCCGCGGCCCACTCATCGACGAGGTCGCGCTCGTGGCCGCGCTGCGCAGCGGAGCGCTGTGGGGCGCTGGGCTGGACGTGTACGAGCACGAGCCGCGCATCCACCCGGGCCTCGCGACGCTGCCGAACGTCGTGCTGCTGCCGCACCTGGGCTCGGCGACCGAGGACACGCGCGCAGCCATGGCGAGGCTCGCCACCGACGCCATCGTGACGACGCTCCGGGGCGAGTGCAGCGGCGGTCCCAGCGACGGCTGAGCGCCCGGGCTCAGAGGTCGAGCTGTGCCAGGTGGGCGTGGTCCTCGATGAACTCGCGCCGCGGCGGGACCTCGGTGCCCATCGCCATCTCGATGGTCTCCTCTGCCTCGAGGACGTCGTCGATCGTCACGCG
>PWQI01000464.1 GCA_003556805.1 Trueperaceae bacterium
ACTGGTCGGACTACGTGCTCCCGAGCGACATGTTCTTGGAGCGCGACCGACTCAGCAACGTCGGCTGGACCCGTACCGCCACGGTCGCCAAGGCAGAGAGGGTCACGAGCCCACCGCCCGGAGTCGACGCCAGGCCCAGCGAGTGGATCATGCTCGAAATCCTGCGACGGGCATACCCGGAGCGCGCCTCGGCACTGGGCTATCACGAAGGCTTGAAGGAGCCCAGCACGTTCTACACCGAGTTCCAGAAGCGCATCGAGGACACGCGCTTGGAGCGGCTCGCCGAGGCATGGGAGCGCGACGTCGACGACGTCCGCGCCGAGTTCAAGCGCAACGGCTTCATCACCTTCCGCGGCATCCAGTACGGATCGGTCCCCTACAACACGCCGTTCGGCACGCCGAGTGGACGGCTCGAGATCTGGGCCAGTCGGCCTGTAGACCAGGGCTGGCGCGAGCACGGCTTCGCCTACCACTTCGACCCGCCGGCCTACACCATGCCCACGGGCGCGAACGACTTCTACCTGGTCAACGGCAAGAGCCCCGTCGGCTCGTCGGGCGTCTCCAGCCTCGCCTTCCCGACCCAGTACCTCGTCGACAACGCCCTCTGGATCCACCCCTCCGACGCCGAGCGTCTCGGCATCAGCGATGGCGACCCGGTCGAGGTCACGGGGCTCGACACGGGCTGGGTGGCGACCACCGAAGCGCGCGTCACCCCGCGCGTCCACCCCGGCGTAGCGTTCACGTACTCCTACACAGGTGGGAACCGCCAAGGCGTCGTGCGCGA
This sequence comes from Trueperaceae bacterium, assembly GCA_003556805.1. Lineage (GTDB taxonomy): Bacteria > Deinococcota > Deinococci > Deinococcales > Trueperaceae > CSSed10-48. The sequence continues at coordinate 785 of PWQI01000464.1, forward strand.
CGATCCGAGGTTCGCCAAGATCGGCAGGGGCATCAATCCACAGTGGTTCTCGACCGCCTGGATCGACCCCGTCACCGGCAGCAACCACAACAACGCCTCCGTGCGCATCCGCCGGGCGTGAGCAGGGAGGGATTCTGAGATGAGCACACGACTGCGCAGAGGCCAAGCACCCACCCGCCGCATGGCCCACATCTGGGACGCGAGCCGCTGCATCGCCTGCGGTGCATGCGTGATGGCCTGCACACAGGCCAACGCGCCCGAGATGATGTTCCGCGAGGAGAAGGGCTGGAAGTCGCTCGCCTCCAACATCCGCCGCATCGACAGCGTCAGCCCGCATGGGCGGCCCGAACTGCTGCTGGTGCAATGCCAGCACTGTGAGAACGCGCCCTGCATCAGCACCTGCCCCTTCGGCGCGACGTACTACGACACCGACGGCCGCGTCCGACTCGACCCCGCCCGCTGCGCTGGCTGCAGCTACTGCGTCACGAGCTGCCCGTACAACGTGCGCTGGCTGCACCCCGACAACAAGCTGCCCAAGAAGTGCATGGGCGACGGCTGCATCGACCTCACTGACTCCGGCCAGCACCCCGCCTGCGTCCAGGCCTGCCCTGCCATGGCGCGCGACTACGGCGACCTGAACGACCCCAGCAGCAGCGTGAGCGTCACGCTCCGCACCAAGCGCAGCCGCCGGCTCCTCGAGGCCACCGGCAGCGAGCCCAAGTTCTTCGTGGTGGAGGGATCTCGATGACACCGGCTGACCTGCACTATCAAGTCGACGTCGCCCACTGGGGCTGGTCGATCGCCTGGTTCCTCTGGTTCGTCGGCATCGCCGGCATGGGCTCCGTGGCGTACTACTTCGTCCGCCGCGCGCCGCTCGCCTACGTGATCTTCGGCTCGCTCGCCATCGGCCTGCTGCTGGTGGTCAGCCACCTGGGTCGCTGGTGGAACCTGCCGCGCGTCTTGTGGATCATGGTGATCAACCTCGACTTCAACTTCAACTCGTGGATGCTGATCGGCATCATGATGCTCTCGGTCCACCTGTTCATGACGCTGTTCATCGTGATCGCGCACCTGCCGTTCCTGACGAACCGCTTCGGCTGGCTCGGCTGGACGAAGGCGCTGAACGCGAGCAACCTCTACCTGGTGCTCTACGCGGCGCTCGGTGCCGGCGCTACCGTGTACAGCGGCTTCCTCATCACGCAGGCCGCCGGCGTCCCGCTCTGGAACACCTCGCTCATCCCCGTCCTCTGGGTGATCAGCGGCTCCGTCGCGGCCATCGCCGTCCTCGAACTGCTCTACGTGTTCGGCCTCGTCGACGCCCGCGTCTCGAGCTTCGGCGTCCGGCTCGGCATGGGCCTCGACGTCCTCAAGCTCCTGGCGGTCCTGGGCTTCCTGCACGTGGCGCTCTCGTTCGGCAGCGCCGGTGCACGCTTCGGCGCCGAGCTCATGACCTCCGGCGAGTACGCCCTCATGACCTGGGGCGGCGTGATCGGCATCGGGATCCTGATCCCGCTGGCGATCGGCGCGTACACCATCTTCGTCGGCAAGAGCAAGCCCCTGCTCCTCGTCTCCTCCGTCGCAGCCCTGGCCGGCGTGTTCTTCCTGCGCGCCGCCGTCCTGCTGGCCGGGGTCTGGGAACCACTCGTGCTGTAGCGCCGCCTCCACGGTGCGAGTTCGCTGGGCGCTCCGGGTCGAACCCGGGGCGCCCAGCGCGTTGGGCGTGCCACGGCGACGCATACGACCCAGGCACGTCCAGCCGGTAGGATCGACGGCAGCAGAGGAGCCCGTATGCATGAGCGTGCCACGCCGACGATCGACGCCACCACCGTTCAGCGCGAGCGTGAACGTATGGTCGCTGGCGTCGACCCAATCGACGCCAGCGAGACGGTGGGGTTGGGAGACGCGCTCGACCGGATCAACGCCGAGCCACTGCTCGCACCGTTCCCGGTGCCGCCCTTCGACAACGCGGCCATGGACGGGTATGCGCTGCGATGGCGCGATGCCGTGGCCGCTGGCGGCGTCCTGCCGCTCGCCGGCCGCGTCGTCGCCGGCGGCGCGCCGGTGCGGCTGCCTCCAGGCGTTGCGCTTCGCATCTTCACCGGTGCGGCCATCCCCGACGGCGCCGACACGGTCGTACGTCAGGAACTGGTGCGCGAGGTCGACGGCGTCCTCCACGTCACGTTGGAGGCCAAGGATCGACTCGGTGCCAACGTGCGCCCCGCGGGGGGCGACCTCGCCCGTGGCGATACGGTACTGGCCGCCGGGCGTCGGCTGCTTCCGGTCGACCTGGGCCTAGCGGCCTCGGTCGGCGCGACCACCGTTGCAGTGAGGCCGCGGCCTCGCGTGTCGGTGCTGGTGAGCGGAGACGAGCTGACGCCACCGGGCGAACCCCTCGCTCCAGGGGCCATCTTCGAGAGCAACGGCGTCATGCTGTCCGCGATACTGCGCATGCTCGGAGCCGAGGTACGTGCGGTCCAGCGCGTCCAAGACACGTTCTCTGCGACATGCGAAGCCCTCGCCCTGGCGGCCGACGAGGCCGACCTGGTGCTCAGCAGCGGTGGCGTCTCGGTGGGCGAGGAAGACCATCTCAAGGCCGCCGTGCGTTCGCTCGGCTCACTCGAGATCGACGGGCTACCGATCCAGCCTGGCAAGCCTCTCGGGTTCGGATACGTGACCAGCACGCCCTGGTTCGGCCTGCCCGGCAACCCGGTCGCGTCGCTCCTCACCTGCCTCCTCTTCGTGGCGCCGGTGCTCCGGCGCCTGCAGGGCCGTGCCGAGACGCTCGCGCCACCGTACCGACTGCCCGCCGCGTTCGAGCGGCCACGAGCCATGCAACGCGAGGCGCACCTACGGGTGCGCCGCAACGGCAACACGCTTGCGCTGGTCGCGAAGCAAGGCTCTGGCGTGCTCAGCTCGGCCGCCGCCAGCGACGGGGTCGCCGTGGTGCCGATCGGCGCCACCGTGGCACCCGGCGACCTCGTCGACTTCCACCCCTTCACCGACCTGCTCGCCTGAGGAGGCGCCATGACCGCGGACCCACCCACCTTCCGGTCTCTGCGCATCGCCGTCCTGACCGTTTCCGATACCCGCACCCTCGAACGCGACGGTTCAGGCGACGTGCTGCGCGACCGAATCGCGGCCGCCGGGCACCGGCTCCATGCTCGCGAGCTCGTCCCAGACGACCGTTATCGAATCCGCGCCGCGGTCTCCGCGTGGATCGCAGATCCCGACGTGGCCGTGGTCTTGATCACGGGTGGCACCGGGGTCGCGGAGCGCGACGTCACGCCCGAGGCGGTCCTCCCTCTCCTCGATAAGGTGCTACCCGGCTTCGGCGAGCTGTTCCGGTCGTTGTCGCTCGCCGAGATCGGGACGGCGACGTTGCATGCCCGGCCGTTCGCCGGCAGCGCCAACGGGACGCTGGTCGTCGGCCTGCCAGGATCGCCGGGCGCGTGCCGAACCGCCTGGGACCAGATCCTCGGCGAGCAGCTCGACGCGCGCACGCGGCCGTGCAGCCTCGTCGAGCTGCTGCCGAAGACCTGACGAGGCGCGCACGGAGGCCCGGCAGCGTGATTGGCCCATCGCCGTGTCGCGATCGCGACGCTGGCGCAGAGCGCGCCTCCTGGGGCATCACCGCGGCGCTGGTCGACCTAGGGACGTTCGTATCCCTTCCAACGGCGCATTCGAGTGTGTACCATGTGCGTATCGGCCATTCTTCGCCTGCTCGTCCGTGCCATGGCGCCTACGTTGAGCTTGCACGAGCGTTCACAGCACCCAGACGAGCCACACGTTAGCGGAAAGGGGTGCCTTCAGTACGGCGAGCACGGTTCAGTCGTCAGGGCGACCCGACCGTTCGTGCGGGGGTCGTCGTTTCGAGAGGAGCACACATGCCATCCATCACGTCACCAATCCTCTTACAGGTACGGCGCCTCGGCGTAGCCACGTTGATCGCGGCGTTCGCCCTCGGCAGCGCGTTCGCACAACGCGTCGAAGTCGAGTTCTGGCACGGCCTCACGCAGCCGCTCGGCGGCCTGCTCGAGGAGGTCGCGGCCGACTTCAATGCGTCGCAGGACCAGTACCATGTCGAGGCCAGCTTCCGCGGCACGTACCCTGACACGATGGTCGCTGCGATCGCCGCCTTCCGCGCGGGCAACGCTCCGCACATCGTGCAGATGTTCGAGGTGGGCACGGCCACGCTGATGCACGCCGGAGGCGCCGTCAAGCCGGTCTACGAGCTGTTCGAAGAGACCGGCGTGGACTTCGACCCAGACATCTACATCCCAGCCATCAAGGGGTACTACAGCTTGCCCGACGGCCGCATGGTGTCGATGCCCTTCAACAGCTCGACGGCGATCATGTGGGTGAACAACGACGCGCTGCGCGAGGCTGGTCTCGATCCTGAGACGACACCGCTCGAGACCTGGGACCAGGTCCGTGCCGTTGCCAAGGAGGTCGTCGACAGCGGCGCCGCTCCCTGTGGCTTCTCGATGGCCTGGCCGACCTGGACGCAGTTCGAGCAGTTCAGCGCCATCCACGACGTGCCGCTTGCCACCCGTGCGAACGGGATGGAAGGTCTCGACGCCGAGCTCATGATCAACAGCGAGCTCCACGTCCGTCACGTCCAGACCCTGCTCGACATGCAGGCCGAGGGTTCGTTCACCTACGGTGGTCGCGACTCCAACGCCGATGCCCTGTTCCCATCGGGCTAGTGCGCCATCCTGCACGGCAGCTCGGGTCTGCGCGCGCGCGTGGTGCGCGAGGCCGAGTTCGACTGGTCGACCCACATGCTTCCCTACTACGACGACGTCCCCAACGCGCCGCTCAACTCGATCATCGGTGGAGCGAGCTTCTGGGTCATGACCGCACCCGACCGCACCGACGCCGAGTACGCTGCCGTCGCCGAGTTCTTCAACTTCATCAGCACCATCGAGAACGCTCGTCGCTGGCACGTCGAGTCCGGCTTCCTGCCGATCCGCTTCGGCGTCTTCGAGGAACTCGAGGCTGAAGGCTTCTACGAGGAGAACCCCGGGGCCGACATCCCGTACCTCCAGCTGACGCGGGCCGAGCCGACCGAGAACTCGCGCGGTCTGAGGCTGGGCAACATGCCAGAGATCCGCAACATCATCCAAGAGGAGTTCGAGCTGGCCATCCAGGGGCAGCAGACCGCCCAACAAGCACTCGACAACGCCGTCCAACGCGGCAACGTCGTGTTGCGTGCGTTCGAGCGCGCGAACCGCTGACCGCAGCTTAATCGAGTGGAGGTGCCGCCAACGCGGCGCCTCCACCTCCGCTCCGCGCGCGCCGCAGGGTGTCGCGACCGACCTGAAGGGGCCCGATGAAGCGGCGCACGATCTACCGGCATAAGCTCCTCCCCTACCTCCTTCTCGCACCACAGCTCGCCGTCACGTTGGTGTTCTTCTTCTGGCCCGCTGGGCAGGCGATCTACCAGTCGGTACTGATACAGGACCCCTTCGGCCTCCGGACGCAGTTCGTGTGGCTCGAGAACTTCCAGATCGTCCTGACCAACCCCGTCTATCTTGAATCGGTCCGCGTGACGATTATCTTCTCAACCGCCGTGACGCTCCTGGCCATGGCCCCAGCACTGCTCCTCGCAGTGATGGCCGACCAGGTTGTCCGCGGCGCAAGCGGCTATCGCACCTTGATCGTGTGGCCGTATGCCATCGCACCAGCGGTGGCAGCGGTCCTCTGGTTGTTCATCTTCCATCCCAGCATCGGCCAGATCGGCCAAGGGCTGCGCACGCTCGGCATCCCCTGGGACTACCGGATCAACGGCGACCAGGCCCTCCTGCTCGTCATCTTCGTCTCTGCCTGGAAGCAGGTCAGCTACAACTTCCTCTTCTTCCTGGCCGGGCTCCAATCGATGCCGAAGACCATCCTCGAGGCGGCCTCAATCGACGGGGCATCTCCGCGACGCCGCTTCTGGATGATCGTCTTCCCGCTCCTGTCGCCAACGACGTTCTTCCTGCTCGTCGTCAACATCATCTACGCCTTCTTCGACACCTTCGGCGTCATCCACGCGCTGACGCAAGGCGGGCCCGGGCGCTCCACGACGACCATGATGTACCGCGTGTACCGCGACGGCGTCATCAACCTCGACCTCGGCGGTTCGTCCGCTCAGTCTGTGATCTTGATGACGGCCGTGATCATCCTCACGGTCGTCCAGTTCAAGTACATCGAACGGCGGGTGCACTACTGATGACGAGCATCGGACAGAACCGCTGGTTGCCTCACGTCGTGCTGATCCTCGGCGTCATCGTGTTCCTCTTCCCGATCTACGTCGCCTTCATCGGCTCATCCCACGACGCTCCCACCATCGCCCGCGGCGAGATGCCGCTCACGCTTGGACCGCACCTGATCGAGAACTACACGCAGGCGCTCGAATCGGGCGAGGGTGCCCGCGTTCGGGGGACGCCAGCTCTGACGATGATGCGCAACAGCTTGATCATGGCGCTCGTCATCGTCGTCGGGAAGATCTCGATCTCCCTCTTGTCGGCGTTCGCGGTCGTGTTCTTCGAGTTTCCGGGGCGGATGTTCTTCTTCTGGATGATCTTCATCACGCTGATGCTCCCGGTCGAGGTGCGCATCATCCCAACGTACGCGGTCGTGGCTGACCTTGGGATGATCAATACCTTCGCGGGACTGACGATCCCGCTCATCGCGTCCGCCACCGCAACGCTGCTGTTCCGGCAGTTCTTCCTCACGATCCCGGACGAGCTCGTCGACGCCTCGCAGATCGACGGCGCCGGACCGATGCGCTTCTTCTGGAGCATCCTGCTGCCGCTCTCGCGCACGAACATCGCCGCGCTGTTCGTGATCATGTTCATCTACGGATGGAACCAGTACCTGTGGCCGTTGCTCATCACCACGAGCCGTGGCATGGAGACGATCGTCATGGGCATCGTCAAGATGATCGGAACCGGCGACGCACAGACGGACTGGCAACTGATCATGGCGGTCGCCATGCTGGCCCTCCTACCCCCTGTGATGGTCGTCTTCCTGATGCAGCGCTGGTTCGTGAAGGGCCTCGTCGACGCGGAGAAGTGACGGTCGCACCCGGTGCGCCGTGGCGCCGCGCCGGGCTCCGACTGCAGCGCTATGCGCGGGTACGTCAGTCGGCCGTGACGGGTCCGTGGCGCAACCGCAGCACGATGTCCTGCGCGTAGTTGCCGAAGGTGCGCCCGAACAGGTTGATGCCACCGACGTGTCGAGCATCCGGATCGACGCCGATGCGGACGGCGACGAAGGGGCGTGACGACAACGCGAGGTCGTCGATCGTGACGCCGGACAAGCGCATGCCGTCGACGAAGCTGCCTTCGTCCGTGACGCGCCACTCCTTCAGCATGCCGTACTGGCTGTTCCGCGCATCCCACCACGGAGGCGTCAACAGCCCGCGGCGCCCCCCGAAGTCCGCGGGGCTGGTCCACGTGCCGAGGAGCACGCCGTTGACGGAGACGCTGACGTCGGACGGCCAGTCGTGGTGGTGCATCGGCGCCTCGGAGCAGAGCTCGAGCGACAGCCACAGCGTGTCGGCCCGGCTTCGTGGTGGGAGCCGGTTCGGGAAGCGGTATGTGAGGTGGCCGTGCCGGAACCACACCAGCTGCGCGTCGACGTGCTCCGGCTCGAAGAACGCGGCGGGATCGTCGAGGAGGCCGATGACGGCGTCGCTCCCAGCCAGGCCACAGGTCGGCACCACATCGGCGTCGGCGTAACCACCCACGGGGAGGCTGGCCTCGACGATGTCGTGCTCGGGCCGAGCCTCTCCACGTGGGAGATCCCAGCAGACGTGATCGAAGACGCGCTGGCACACGCGCTGCCGACCCCGTCGCCCCGGCACCAGTTCGGTGCGCACCAGGCCGGCCTCCTCGAGGACACGCAGGTGCATGGCGACGGTCGAGGGGGGCATGCCGAGGGCGTCGGCGAGCTCGCCGACGTTTCGAAGCTGCTCACCGAGCACACGCAGAAGGCGCCAGCGCGGCGTGGACGCAAGCGCCTTGGCGACGTTGACGGCGCGCTCGGCGTCGTCCCCGTCCAGCGTCAGCGCGAGGGGCGCCGAGCGGCCAGGGCCGCGATCGGGAGCACGTGCGGGCATGATCATTTATAGCAGGTTTCTACGTGGTTTTGCTACCGATGCCTTCGAGATCGTCCCAGTGGAACCTGTGTTTTATGCGTAAGGGACACACTTTCTTCGATTGACGCGGTGCTCTGGCCGTGCTATATCTACATCAATCACAGCTTGACCCGTTCGTTTGTCGTCGCCACGCAGGACCGAGGGGGTTCCGATGGCCATCCCGGCACGACCAGCGCCAGACCCGGCCGTAGGCGCGATCGGCACGTCCCGAACAGGGGCGCGGCGTCGCCTCGGCCAGCGCGGCTGGCGCGACGCGGTCGCCGGCTGGCTGTTCGTCGCGCCCTTCCTGGCCGCGTACCTGCTCTTCCTGATCACACCCTTCTTGCGCGGCATCTGGATCAGCCTCCACGACTGGAACCTGCTCGCCGTCGCGATCAACCCGGACGCCGCCCGTTTCGTGGGCGTGCGCAACTACACCCGCATGCTCTGGGGCGACGGCATCGTGTGGACGCTCGACCATCAATGGGGCATGCGGCTGGCCGGGCTCGTCGCCATCGCGCTGATCGCATGGTGGTGGCACCGCGGCGTGATCGGCCGCGGCACAGCGCTGGCCGCCATCGGCGCGGGTCTGCTCCTGTTCGGCCTGCTGCTCGGTCTCAACCCAGCCGACGACGGACGCTGGGGCGACCGCCGCTTCTGGCCCATCGTCGGCAACACGCTCACCT
>PWQI01000140.1 GCA_003556805.1 Trueperaceae bacterium
ATGCGCACCGGCGTCCAGATCGGTCACGGCCACGTGCGCCACGTGCCCGGGTGCCGCCAGCCAGGCCATCGGCACCACCCCACCGAGACGCACCTCCGGTGGGGCGTAGGCTCGGAAGAAGGTCAGCTGGAACGCCAACCGCGCGCCCGTGTCGTCCTCGAGATGCCCGACCCAGTACCACCACTCGACCGGCGCGTCGTGGGCCGCGTCGTCACGCGGCAGCTCCACCTGGTACACAGGGTAGGGCTGCTCCCACACGTTCGGGGCGCAGCCCACCACCAAGGCGCTCAGCAGGACGACGAGGAGCGGCGGACGCATGCGTCCACCCTAACGTTCGGCACCGCCGGGCAAGGTTTTGCGCTGCTACACTGCTCCTTCGCGTCCGAGCCAAGCCACGGCACGCGAGCGCGCTGGGGACGAGGGAGCAGCAGTGCTGGAGATCTGGCTCATCCGACACGGTGAAACCGCCTGGAACGCAGAGGACAGGATCCTCGCGCTTCGCGACATGCCGCTGAACGATCGCGGTCGCACGCAAGCCGAGCATCTCCGGCAACGCTTCGAGCGCGACCACACCAGCTTCGACGCGGTGTACGCCTCGGACCTCTCGCGTGCTCGCACCACGGCCGAGCTGGCGCTGCCTGGACACGCGCTGCGTACCGATCCGCGGCTGCGCGAGCTCGACTACGGCGCCTTCGAGGGCCATCGCTGGTCCGACATGGGCGGTGCCCTGGCCGACCAGGCGCGGCGTTGGCGCGCCGAACCGTACGGGCGCCGAGCCCCGGACGGCGAGTCCTACGATGACGTCATCGCCCGTTTCGCGGCGTTCGCCGCGAGCCTGCCGCGGTCTGGCCGAATCGCGGCGTTCAGCCACGGCGGGACCATCCGCTGCGTCCTCTACGGGCTGATGGGTCGACCTGCACGCGGCGCATGGGGGCTCGACATCGCCAACACCGGCATCACGCGCCTGCGCTATGGCGAACGCCGCGTCACGGTCGTGTCGCTCAACGACCACGCGCACCTGCGCGACCAGTGACGCACGGCCTTCGCGCAAACGTGCAGGCCCTGTTCGCTGGACGGCCTGGAGCCGCACGGTTGATCTGGACTGGACAGACGATCATCGCCGCGCGTACAATCGAGCAGGTTCAGACACAAACGCTCGGATTCGCGCAGCTTCTTCGATTGGGGTCTCCGTGCTTCCAGAGACACGCCGCCGCATGTTGCTCGACCTGCTCACCGTAGCAGGCAGCGGCAACGTCGAAGAGCTCGCCGACCACCTCGACGTCTCGCACGCAACCATCCGCCGCGACCTGCACGTGCTCGCCCAAGCGGGTCACGTGCTCAGGACGCACGGGGGTGCCGTGCTGCCCTACGCCAGCGCCGCCTTCGAGCCCTTGCATCAGGAGAAGCGCAGCCTCCAGGCGCGAGCCAAGGTCGCTATCGCCCGCTTGGCAGCGCGCGTCGTAAACGATGGCGACGTGGTCGTGCTCGACTCCGGCTCCACGACGCTGGCGTTGGCCGCCGAACTGCGGACGAAGCGGGCCCTCACCGTCATCACCAGCGACCTGAAGATCGCTCTCGAGTTCGCCACGACGGGCGCCCACGAAGTGATCGTCACCGGCGGCCGCGTTCGAGCCCAGTTGTTCTCGCTCATCGGCCCCATGGCAGAGACCGGCCTGAAGCAGCTGCACGGAGACCATGCCTTCCTCGGCGCCGATGCCATCGACCTGGAGCGCGGCGTCACGAACGCCAACGTCGACGAAGCCGCCGTGAAGCGCCGGGCCCTTGCCTCGTGTCGTCGTGCGACGCTGCTCGCCGATCACAGCAAGTTCGACCGGGTGAGCCTTGCCCACGTGTGCCCGCTCGACGCCTTCGATGCCATCGTCACCGACGATGGCATCGACCAGGCGTGCTACGACCGCTACCAACGTGCCGGCGTCACGATGACGCTCGCCGGCGAGGAGGAACCATGATGGAGGCTTTCCACGAGGCGCTCGGCACAAGCAAGCCCATCATCGCGATGGCGCACCTGCCGCCGCTGCCCGGCAGCCCGCTCTACGATGCCGACGGGGGAATCGATGCGCTCGTCACGGCCGTGATGCGAGACGTCGAGGCGCTGCAGGCCGGCGGCGTCGACGCGATCATGTTCGGCAACGAGGGTGACCGACCGTATCTCACCAAAGCCTCGCCTGAATCGCTTGCCGCCATGGCCGTCGTCGTCGCTCGCGTGCAGCCAGCGCTGCGTGTGCCGTTCGGGATCAACTACCTCTGGGACCCCGTCGCGAGCGTCGCCCTGGCGCACGCGACGGGCGCGCGCTTCGTGCGCGAGATCTTCACCGGCGTCTACGAGTCGGACATGGGTCTCTGGGTCCCCGACGCGGCGGGGGCGGTCCGCCTGCGACGCAACGTCGGCAGCGAGTGCCTCCTCTTCTACAACGTCAACGCCGAGTTCGCCTCGCTCATCGGTGACCGCACTGTGGTCGCCCGCGCCCGCAGCGCCGTCTTCGCAAGCCTTGCCGATGGCATCTGCGTGTCCGGTCCCATGACGGGTCAGAGCGTCGACGTCTCCGAGCTCGTCGAGGTGAAGGAGGCGTTGCCCGCCACACCCGTCATCGCCAACACCGGCGTACGCCTCCACAACGTCAGGGAGATCCTCGGCGTCGCTGATGCCGCCATCGTCGGCACCAGCCTCAAGGAGGACGGCGACACCTGGCGACCCGTCGACCCCGACCGGGTTCATGCCTTCATGGACGAAGTCCGCGCACTTCGCTGAGCGGATGCTGCCGACCGCCAAGCACCGCGAAGGGGGGATCGCCCAATGCGCTGATGCGTGCTCACCGACACTGGAGCCCTCGACCGCACGTCACTTGTAGGAGGTACAATGCCACGGTTCGTCAAGACACCCATGTTCGCGGCCATCGCGCTTGCTCTCGTGATGGCCATCGGTTCTGCCGCGGCGCAGAAGACGCTGCGCATCGGCATCGACGTCGACCCGATCAACCTGGATCCCGCCCAGATGAGCCACATGGAAGCGCATCGCTTCGTGGCGCTCATCTACCCCACGCTGCTGAAGTACGATGCGCAGCTGCGCCTGGTGCCGCACCTCGCCACCTCGTTCGAGATCCTCGACGACCGCACGTACGAGTTCACCCTTCGCGACGACGTCATGTTCCACCACGGGCGCCTGATGGTGGCGGACGACGTCAAGTTCTCGATCGAGCGCATCCTCGACCCGGAGGTGCCCTCGCCCGAGGCGTTCGAACTCGAGCCCATCGAAGAGGTCGTGGTGGTCGACGACCACACGGTCCGGATCATCACGAAGGAGCCCTTCGCACCCATCCTCCACGGGCTCACGTTCGGTCTCGGCATCCACGCGCCCGAGTCGGTCGAGGAGTTCGGTGACCTGCGCTTCTTCGGCTCAGGCACAGGGCCCTTCCGGCTGGTGGAGTACATCCCCGACTCGATCGTCATCCTCGAGCGCTTCGATGACTACTTCGGCCCCGCGCCGCTGCTCGACCGCGTCGAGTACCACATCATCCCGGACGCTCCGGCCCGCACCACCGCCCTGCGCGCCGGCGACATCGACGTCGCGCGCTACGACGACGCCAAGGCCGTGGCCCCACTGCGCCGCGACGCCAACCTGACGGTCGACTACGTCGGTGCGCCACGCATCCTCCACTACCACCTCAACCACCGCCGTGCGCCCTTCGACGACGCCCGCGTCCGGCTCGCGATGAGCTGCGCGATCGACCGCGAAGCCATCGCGCAACTCGTGTTCCTGGGCGACGCGCTGCCGAGCGGGCCGATCCCACCGTCGATGACGGACTGGGCCCTTCCGACCGACGAGATGCCGTGCTACACCCGCGATCTCGACCGCGCGCGCGAACTGCTGGCCGAGGCAGGGTACCCTGACGGCTTCGCCAGCACGATGGTGGGCACCACCCGCTTCCCGGTGGACATCGAGGTCGGTCAGGTGATGAAGGAGCAACTCGCCGAGGTCGGCATCGAGATGGAAATCGAGCAGGTGGAGTGGGGCGACCTCCTCGACCTGTGGATCACCCGCTTCGACTTCGACACGCTGCTCATCACGTCGTTCACCGGCCGCGACCCGGACGCCAACTTCGGCCGCCGCTTCGAGTCGACCAGCACCCGCAACGCCGTCGGGTACGACAATCCCGAGGTCGACGACCTGATCGCTCGCAGCCGGACCACCATCGATTTCGACACCCGCTGGGAGATCTTCCGTGACCTGCAGCTGATCATCACGGAGGAGTCCGCCAAGATCTTCGTCGTCGAGTACCCCTACTACGAGGTCTACCGCGACGAGGTCGTCAACTGGGTGACGCACCCCATGGGCATGCACTACCACCTCGACCAGGTGGATCTGCAGCGCTGACCGAGTCCGGTGGGGACGGCCTTGCCGCCGTCCCCACCGCTCCACGCCACCGGCCATGCTCACGTTCACGGTTCGTCGCTTGCTCGCGATCATCCCGCTCATGCTCGGGGTGATCCTCATCACCATGCTGCTGCCGCGGCTGATCCCCGGCGACGTCGTCACGATCATGCTCGGCTCCGAGTCCGTCGTCTCGCCGCAGCGCGCGGACGAGATGCGGCGCTTGCTCGGGCTCGACCGGAGCATCCCCCAGCAGTACTGGGACTATCTGACCGGCCTGGTCCGCGGCGACATGGGCCGATCACTGCGCACCGGGCAGCCCGTCGGGCCCCTCATCGTCGACCGCTTCATGCTGAGCTTCTACATCTCGATGCTGGCGATCGTGCTCGGCACCGTGGGCGGCGTGACGCTCGGGGTCATCGCGGCGCGGTACCGACGCACGCGCGCCGACCTGTTCTTCCGCATCTTCAACCTCATCGGCCTATCCGTTCCGCGCTTCTGGGTCGCCACGCTCCTGCTGCTGGCCGCCACGTTCTATCTTGCTGGCACGTTCCCCACGGTGGGCGCAGCCCGCGCCGACGCCAGCTTCCTCGAGCGCATGCGGTACGCCTTCCTACCCGGTCTCACGCTGGCGATCCCGGTCGCAGCGGTACTCGCGCGGATCACGCAGACCGCCATGGCCGAGGTGCTCGCCCAGGACTACGTACGCGTTGCCCACGCCAAGGGTCTTGCGCGGCGCGTCGTGTTCGTCAAGCACGCGCTCCGCAACGCCCTGATCCCGGTCGTCACCGAAGTCGGGCTGCAGACGGGCTTCATCTTCGGCGGAATCGTCGAAGTCGAAGTGGTCTTCTCCTACCCCGGCGTCGGCCAGCTCGCCCTCAATGCCATCAGCCAACGCGACTACCCCGTGCTGCAAGGCGTGCTGCTCGTGATCACGGTCCTCTTTGCCCTCATCAACCTGATCGTCGACCTCTCCTACGCGTGGCTCGACCCACGCATCCGCTACGAGTGAGGGCCCCGCGATGACGCGCCTGCGGACCGTCGCCCGCATCCTCTGGACCAACCCTGTCCTGCTCGTGGGCAGCGCGATGCTCCTGCTGCTCGTGGTCCTGGTCGTCTTCGGCCCGGCGCTCGCGCCGTATCGCTACAGCACCATGCACCCCACCGCGACCTTCGCACCCCCGTTCCAGGCACCGCACTACCTCGGCACCGACGAGTTCGGTCGCGACGTCCTGTCACGGGTCGTCTACGGCGCCCGCTTCTCGCTCCTGATCGCGATGATGTCGGCACTCCTCGCGATCACGTTGGGAACCGTGTTCGGAGCACTAGCAGGCTACTTCGGCGGTTGGCTCAACGCAATCATCATGCGCGTCACCGATCTCCTGCTCGCGTTTCCGGCGCTGCTGCTGGCCATCGTCGTCGTGGCGATCGCCGGGCCCGGCCTCACCAACGCAACGCTTGCGATCGGCATCGTGTACGCCCCGCGCGTGGTGCGCATCGTGCGTAGCGCGGTGCTGCAGGTCATGCAGAACGACTACGTCAACGCCGCCATGGCCCTCGGCGCGCGCGACGGTCGCGTCATCTGGCTGCACGTCCTGCGCAACACCTTGCCGACCCTCGGGACCTACACGAGCATCCTGTTCGCCTATGGTCTCCTGACCGAGGCAGCCCTCTCCTTCCTCGGCCTCGGGGTGCAACCGCCAATCCCGTCCTGGGGTGGCATGCTGCGTTCGGCACGCTCGTTCCTCGAGCTCTCGCCGATGCTCTCGGTCTTCCCCGGTGTCGCGATCATGTTCGCGGTGCTCACCTTCAACCTCATCGCCGACGGGCTCGCCGAGGTCCTCGACCCGCGCCTGCGAAGCAAGACGTGAGGAGGAGGCACGCGTGACCGCCTGGTACCTGAGCCTCGACGTCGGCACGACCTCGGTGAAGGCGGCAGCGATCGCCGAGGACGGGCGCGAGATCGCGACCGCGCGCGCCGGCTACCCGACCCAGCGGCCCTTCCCGCGTTGGGTGGAGCACGATCCTTCCGACTGGTGGCGCTCGACCTGCGAAGCAGTGTGCGCCCTCCTGGCGCACGAAGGCGTCGTCACGGAGGCCGTGCGAGGCGTCGGTCTCTCCGGCATGGCGGCGACGCACGTCCTGCTGGACGAGGCCGACAGGGTGGTTCGCCCGGCAATCTTGTGGCAAGACACCCGCGCGACCGACGAGGCGGCCGAACTCGTCGAGCGTCTCGGAGCAGATCGCATACGCCGTGCCTTCGCTGCCGAGCTGTCGCTGACGGCCTCAGCGCAAGCGGCTCGCATGCTGTGGCTGGCACGGCACGAGCCCGACCGTTGGGCGCGGACCGCGTGCGTGCTCGGCGCCAAGGACTACCTGGCCTGGCGCTTGACCGGGGAGAAGGCCTCCGACCCGACCTCGGTCAGCGGCTTCGCGAGCCTGATCGACGGCACCCTCGACCCAGCGATGGCGGAGGCCACGCAGACCGATCCCGCGCGCCTCCCGCCGATCCGCGCTCCGCACGAGGTGATGGGCCGCATATGCCGGCACGGAGCCGAGGCCACGGGTCTCCCGGCCGGGACGCCGGTCGTGACCGGCATGATGGACTCGTGGTGCGCGATGCTGGGGTCAGGCGTGCGGCAGGCTGGCGACGCGTTCGACACCGCCGGAACGGCGGAAGTCGTCGGCCTTGCGGGCACGAGGGCCACCGGCCTGCGAAGCGCTGCCGCCATCTATCGGTTGCCGTTCCTCACCGGGGTCGACGTCATCTACGGCGTCACCCAATGCGGAACCGATGCCCTGACGTGGTTCGTCGAGCGGTTCGCACCCGCCGACGCGGATGCACGGCGAGGTCGTTCACAGGGTGCGGGCGGCGCCTACGCCGCGCTGAACGAACGTGCCGCGGCCATCCCGCCAGGCAGCGAAGGAATCCTGTTCCTTCCCTACCTCGAGGGCGAGCGCTCGCCCTTCAGCGACGTCCTCGCACGCGGCGCGTTCTTGGGCGTGCATCGGCGCCACCGCGAGGCGCACTTCGCGCGGTCGGTGCTCGAGGGCGTGGCGTTCAGCGTCCGCCACGTGCTCGAGGCGTGCGAGCACGAGGCCGAGGCACGTGCCGAGCGCGTGATCGTGGCCGGAGGCGGGGCCGGCAGCCAGCTATGGAATCGGATCAAGGCCGATGTCCTCGGCCGGCCGCTCGTGCCAACGCGCGTACGCGACGCGGGTTCCGTGGGCGCGGCCGTCCTGGCACGCGCTGGCGTCGACGAGCTCGACCTCGGCTCCGCCGTCGATACCATGGTCGCCTTCGCGACGCCGATCGAGCCCAACGCCAACGACAGCGTTCGCTACGACACCCTGTACGACCTGTACCGCGAGGCGGGTACGGCCGTCGCCAACGTCCACGCCAAGCTCGCGAACCACGCCGCGCCACGAGGAGGCCCATGACTGAGACGCTTGATCGCCAACTGCTCGACGCGCTCGTCGCGATACCCGCCGTATCGGGTCACGAAGACCGCATGATCGCGTTCCTGCGCGAGAAGCTCGACCGCTACGGCGACGTCCACGTCGACGGGATCGGCAACACGAGCGTTGCACTCGGTCCGAGTGACCAACGCCGCCTGATGGTCTTCGCCCACATGGACCAGCTCGGGCTGTGCGTGCGACGTCTTGGTGACGACGGCTTCCTCCGGGTCGACCGCATCGGCGGCGTCAACCGCAAGGCACTCGTCGCGCGCCCGGTCCTCGTGCACACCAACGACGGTCGCAGCCACCCGGCGAGCATCGGCGTCATGGCCCATCACCTCACACCTGACGCCCAGCGCTTCGTCGTGCCCGACGTCGCCGAGTTGTACGTCGACGTGGGTGCGAGCTCACGCGCCGACCTCGAGGCCATGGGCATCGCCGTGGGTGACCCGATCACCTTCGCACCTGCGACGTCGGCGCTCGGCGACCATCGATACCGCGCCGGGGCGCTCGACAACCGCGTGGGCGTCTTCATCCTGCTGGAGACGTTGCGCTCGCTCGGCGGCCACCGCCTCCCGTGCCAACTCCACGCCGTGTTCACCGTGCAGGAGGAGTTCAACGTGCGCGGCTCGGAGCCGGCCGCCCGGCGCATCGACCCATCCGCCGCCGTGTGCCTCGATATCGCCGTTCCCGGCGACACCCCTGACCTGGTCGGCCAGAACGACGTGCGCCTGGGCTCCGGGCCGACGGTCCGCCGCATGTCGTTCCACGGGCGTGGCACGCTGGGCGGTCTCATCCCGAACCCGGGCTTGGTGCGGCACGCGGAGGCAAGCGCACGCGCCGCCGGTGTCCCGCTGCAACTCGAAGCATCGATCGGCGGTCTCACCGACGCATCGTTCCTGCAGCTGCTCCACGAGGGCATACCGGCAATCGACGTCGGGGTCCCCGCCCGCTACACGCACACGCCGATCGAGATGGTCGACCTTCGTGACGTTGCCCAAGCCGTTGCGCTCGTGCGAACCATGGTGTCGAGCTTCGATGATGGGGTCGACCTTCGCCGGGGTACGGCATGAGCGTCATCGCAGCCTCGCTCCTGGGCGCTGATCCGCTCCGCCTCGCCGACGCCGTCGCCACCGCCACGGCCGCAGGCATCGAGCGCTTCCACGTGGACGCGATGGACGGGGCCCTGGTCCCCAACATCGCCTTCGGACCCGATACCGTCGCAGCGCTCGACGGCGTGACCGACGCGTATCTCGACGTCCACCTGATGCTGGCGTGGCCGGAGCAGTTCATCGACGCCTACGCCGGCGCCGGCGCAGACGCGCTGACCATCCATCTGGAGGCCAGCCGGCACCACCATCGACACCTCACGTACGTGCGCGAGCTCGGCCTTCAGGCTGGCCTTGCCCTGAACCCAGGGACGCCGCTCGCGGCGGCCGAACCGCTGCTCGAGGTGGTGGACCTGCTGCTCGTCATGAGCGTGAACCCTGGATACGGCGGTCAGTCGCTCATCCGTTCGACGCTGCGCAAGGTGGAGACGGCGATCCGGTTGCGTGAGCGGTACGGCCTCGCCTTCGAGATATCGGTCGACGGGGGCGTGAACGCTGACACCGTGGCCGACGTGGCGGCGGCTGGCGCAGACGTGCTGGTCGTGGGAACGGGGCTCTTCCGCGGCGACGTCGACGCCAACCGGGCGGCGATCGACGCTGCCTTGGGTGGGTCC
>PWQI01000192.1 GCA_003556805.1 Trueperaceae bacterium
CCTCCAACACCTCGGCTACAGCATCGCTCCGCAGGCCGACGCTGGCTGGATCGGCGAGGCCGGCCCCGGTCCGAGCTACGGCGACGAGCTCGCCGACGGCCGTCGCGCCGGCTTCGACAACGACTTCACGCGGCGCAACACCACGTTCATGACGTGGAACATGCTGCACCTGGCGCGGATGCTCAAAGACGCCGGCGGGCTGCCCGCGCACGGCAACCAGCGCACCGCCTGGGATGCCGGAGCCCGCTTCGATCACCCCAACCCCGCGTACCGCTGAGGCCTCAACCGCTGTGGGTGCTCGAACGAGAAGTCGCCGTCGCGGAGCATCGCGAGCGTGCGATCGATCGACGGTCGGTCGCCCCAGTAGGACCCGGCGTATGCGAAGCGCAACACGCCCTCGGGGTCGATGATCGCCGTCGTGGGCCGGTTGACGTACTCCCCATGGACGGCGAACGTGAGCGGTTCGGTCCCGTAGCGCGCCCCCACGGCCCCGGCCCGATCGAGCAGGTGCGACCACCAGATGCGCTCCGTGTACGCCTCCCTGAACCACGATCGTGAGCCCCACAGCGCCGGCTCGATCTCACGGCCGACCATCAGGCGGCCGCGCCAGGTGTCGTGCGCCTCGATCGTCGCAACGCGGACCCCGAGCTCGTCGAACGCGTCGCGCAGATCCATCAGCTCTTTGAACTCGTGATGGCACACGGGGCACCAGTCGGCGAAGATCCAGATCAGCAGCTGCCACCGGCCGCGGCCGTCCGCCAGTGACCACGTGGCCCCGTCGGTGTCGTCCAGGACGACGTCGGGGGCTGCCTGGTCGAGCGCCGGTCGCTGGAACGCCTCCTCGCGGAGCGACAGGTACGCCTGGCGCTGGGCGTCGCTCGACGGAGCACCTGCCTCGATCTGTCCGATGGCCAGCTCGAGCTGGTGGACCACGTCGGCGTGATCCTCGCTCGCGAGCCGGGCTCGGAGCAGCGGCAGTGCGTCCAGCGAGCCCATCTCGCCCAGGGCGATCACGGCGTGCGCGCGCGCCAGCGGCTCCTCGTCCCCGCTGGCGATGCGGCCGACGGCTTCGTGCGCTGCCGCTGCGCGGGCGATGCCCAACGCCGCTGCGCTCACGCAGCGAACGTGCAGATCGGGATGGTCGAGGCCGGCCACCACACCGGCGAGGTCGCCGTCGCATGCCGACACCAAGTCCCGCAGCGCGAGCGATCGCACCAGGCCATCGCGCGCGAGTGGGTCCGCGACGCCGCGCACGCCGAGGTCACGGTCGATGGTGAAGGTACGTGTGTCCGGATCGATCGGGTGGAACGCGTAGCTGTGCAGACGGTCGAACACCGCCTGCGGTCCGACCCTGGCGGCACCGCTCATCGCCGTTCGCTCATGAAACCAGCGCCCTTGCATCGATTGTGCGCACTGCCGCGATCGTCCGACGTTGTGTCCATGCCGACCTCCTCGGGGTGGGGCAACGAGCGTGTCACGCGACCAGGTTGCGCGTCGCCCACGCCGTGATCACGGCGCAGGTCGCGCAGCGCCGGCCCGAGCGCCGCCGCGTCGCGAGGGGTTGGCAGCGGTCTTCGTGGAGCGATTTCGGCGTGCACGGGTTCGTTGATCATGTCTGCATGCTCGCGCTCTACGCGCCGTCGTGTCGGTTCAGGGCACGACGCTCCCTCGACGCAGGTCGTCAGCGCAGCCTGATGAGGTCGGTGTGCCGGAGTGCGTCGGGCGTTTGCAGCTCCAGCGTCGCTCTGGCGTAAGCGCTCGTGAGCCGGGACGGTCGCAGCACCTCGATGCGCTGTGCGCCGCCGTGTCTTAGTGGCGCCCTTCTCGATACCGCTGCATCGCGCGAAGTCGCGAGCGAACGCTGCGACCGTGGCCCGATCCCCGACCGTGGGCGCGGCGAGGTACGTGTCGTTCACGAGGTTGCCGAGCGCGCCGCTCGTGCATTTCGCGCCCGGTCAGCTCCTCGACATCGGGGTGGAGCGTGATGGTGGCGCACGTACGCCGCGTGATCGTCGACAGAGGCGCACCATCAGAGGCTCACCATCGAGGCGCCATCGTGACAGTGGTCAGCCGCGCTCGACCCAGATCGGGCTGCTCCACGCCCTCTCGCCGTTGGATTGGCGCACACGGACCCGGTAGACGTCGACGTCGCGCTCACCCTCGTCGACCAGGTCGAGGTGGGCGATGAAGGTGGTCTCCGGGACGGCGCGATGCACCAGGAGCGCCTCGGAGAGCCATCCGCGCAGGCGATGGGCGACGGCGCCCTGGGCCAGTTCGGCGACGGTGTGTCGTACCGAGAGGTCGTTGACACGGATGTCGAGCGTGGTGCGGCCGTCACCGTCGATCTCGAGGATCACCCCGGCCGTGCTCGGGACGCGCGGGTGCGGGTTGCCGCGGGTGCGCGACCGCCACTGGACCGCGTCGTCACGGCACGCGACCAGCGCGTGCTCGGGATCGTCGCCGGTCACGCCGTGGTGCGCGTCGCGCGGGTCGAGGACCTCTTCGCCGCGGAACATCGGCTCGGCGCCCCGCAGCACTCCCCCTCGGACGCGTGCCTCACCGTGCCACTCGACCGGCAGATGCTTCTCGCCCCAGCCCCACTCGAGCCGCACCTTCCACGTGCCGCGTTCGTTCACGTCAGCAGTGTTGGTGTCGCTCCTGGCCGACGCGACCACCGCTCCGTTGCGGACGAGTTCCAGTGCCTCGATGGTGTCCTCGCCACGCGCCTCGACTCGCACGTGCCGGGCACGAGGCCGGTGCAATGCGCTGCCCATCGGGGCGTCTTCGATGCGAAAGGCGAGGATGATCTTGTCACCGGTGACCGCGTAGCAGCGGCGTTCGCGGAGCGCGTCGAAGATCGCCTCGCGCGTGAGTTCTGCGGCAAGCACGGCCGTACGGCCACCGCCGTGGTGGCCGGGGTAACCGGCGTGGTGGTCGCTGCCGCCGACGAACCCGAAGCGATGGCCTCGGTGCAACCCCGCGTCCACGCTTCCTGCTTCGTGGTACGGGCCCATGGTGTGGAAGCTCGCAACGGCGCCGCTGCCGGTGTCGGACGCTCCGTGGGTGGAGACCACCTCGACCACCGGCGAGCGTGCCGCGTCGAAGGCGTCCCAATCGATGCCGCGGGCACCGGGCCCGTAGCCTACGTGGTGCGGTACCAGCAGCGATCCCGCTGGCGCCGCTCGCGCGAGCGCCACCAGATCGGCGCCGACAGGTATGGGACCAGTGCCGCCAGGCAGGTAGACGTTGTGGTCGCCCACTGCGATGGAGTGCCATTCGCAGCTCAGGATCGGTACGAACGTGCCGGGGACGTGATGGTGCTCGGTCACCGCCTGCACCGTCGGCCAAAGGTCGGCGAAGCGGTCGAAGCCGTCGCGGTGGTAGTCGATCACGTCGGCATAGCGCGCGCGATCGGTGGGCATGTCGGGCCAGCTGGCGTGGCCGGTGACCGAAGCGAAGTCGAGGTGGCCGGCCGCGGCACGCAGCGCGCGCTCGAGGCTCCCGGTCCCGTAGCTGATGGCGCAGTGGCTGTGGAGGTCACCCCAGTAGGTGTGGTGCATCGTCGTGCTCCTGTCCTGTGTCTCGGCGGCGCCGAACCCGGGTTGACTTTATCAACCACTTTAGACAAAGATATTGACATCAAGTGATCGAGCCGATGACGGCGACGTGTGTGCTGGTCGAAAGGGGGCTGTAGCCAGGTGAAGCGTGCCATGTCACAGCGCCTCGGGGAGAGCAACAGGATCCTGGTGCTCAACCACCTTCGTCGGCATGGCGTGGCGGCGATGGACCAGCTCGTGCGTGACACTGGGCGCTCCCAGCCGACCGTGCTAAAGTGGCTCGGCTCGCTCGAGCGCGCGGGATTGGTGCGCCGAGGCGGCGTCGGCGCCTCGAGTGGCGGCCGCCCGCCGACCCTGTTCGAGTACGACGCGTCGGCTGGCTACGTCCTCGGCGTCGCGGTCGAGATCCCCTCCGTCACCTTCGCGCTCCTCGACCTGAGAGGTTCCACCGTCGCCAGCGAGCACAGCGCGATCCAGGGCCTCGGTCCGCCTGCCGCCGTGCACGACGAGCTGCACCAGCTCACGCAGCGCTTCCTCGAGCAACACGCTGGCGTGAGCTCGCGTCTGGTCCATGCCGGCCTAGCGATCTCGGGCTTCATCGACCGCGACGCGGGGCTCTCGCTGGCGACGCCGCGCCTGCGCGACTGGCACAACGTACCGGTGCGCTCCGAACTCGAGCGCATGCTCGAGCAGCCGGTGGTCCTCAACCACCACATCGACGCGCTCACCCTGGCCGAGCTCCACGTCGGGGCCGCCCGCGAGGGGGGCGACTTCCTCTTCTTCGACTTCGGCTACGGGCTCGGGGTCCGTGCGGTTCGCGCGGGCCACCCGCTGGCAGGTCGTTTCGGCAATGCCGGCCTGGTAGGGCACACCACCGTGGTACCCGACGGACGGCTCTGCTTGTGTGGGAACCGCGGCTGCCTCGAGGAGTACGTCTCGGGGCGGGCACTCCTGCGCCACGCCGAGGCCGTCTCGGCACATGACGAGGACGACACCATCGCTCACACCATCGCCCGCTTGCTCGACGTCGGCGTCAACGCACGCGACCTGGCGGCTCGGGACGAGATCGAGCGCTTCCTCGCGATCGGGCTCGCCAACGTCATCAACACCTTCGAGCAGCCCCATGTCGTCCTGAGCGGCTTCGCCACCGCTGGCGGACCGGCGTTCCGTACCCGGCTCCTGGAGCGCACGCGAGCGTTGCTGCAGCCGACGCTCGCCGCTGCCACCAACCTCACCTTCTCCGCCTTGCCCCGGCCTGAGGCAGGGGCGCGCGGCGCTGCGCTCTTCGCGTTGCGCCAACACCTCCCGTTCGCTGACCCGCTCGTCGTCCCTGTTCCTATCGGAAGGAGACCACATGTGACCGAGACCGACGGCGCCTCGACCAACGCTTCCGCAGACGCTACCCACGCCCAGTACTAGGAAAGGACCACTACATGCGCATCCGCCCCCGACTGCACTGGCTCCTCGCACTCCTCGCCGCGATCGCTTTGGCACCGAGCCAAGCGCTCGCCCAAGAGCACCCGCCGATCACGATCCTGATCAACGAGTCCCCCTGGTTCGCCGGCTTCGAAGCCCTCGTCGACGCCTAGGTCGCCGAGACCGGGCACCAGGTCAACCTCAACGTCACCCCCTTCCCGGGCATGCTGCAGCGCTCGCGCAACGCCGTCACGGCAGGCGAGAGCGAGTTCGACCTGATCAACTTGAACGAGCAGTGGTACTCGCTGTTCTACAGCGCCGGTTTGGTGACGCCGATCCTGGACATCGACCCGGACTTCGAGCTCGATCCGCAGGTGATCGAGTACGCGTACGCCACGCGCTGGAACAGCGACATCGGCTACTCCACTGCCGACGGCGAGCTCTACGGCTTGCCGATCAACGGCAACATCCAGTTGCTCTTCTACCGCACCGACCTGTTCGAAGAAGCGGGTCTGGACGCGCCGGTCACGTGGGACGACGTCGAGGCTGCCGCCCAAGTGCTGCACGACCCACCCACTCGCGTCGGCCTGGTCACGCGCACTGCGCCCACCGACTGGGAGTTCCAGTCGTACCTGCGCGGCTTCGGCGCATCTGTGATCGAAGTCGACGAGAGCGGCACCTGGCGCGTGGGTATCGCCGACCCCGAGGGTGTCGCCGCGCTCGAGCGCTACATCAAGCTGAACCGCGATTACGGTCCCGGAAACTTCGCGAGCGTCAGCCAAGCCGAGGCTCTCTCACTGATGCAGAGCGGTCGCGCCGCGATGGCGCACGTCGTCGGCGCCGCCGCGCCGAACTTCGAGAACCCCGAGCAGTCGATCGTGCAGGGACTCGTGGGCGCGACCATCGTCCCGGGTCCCACGGCCGACACGCGCTCCACTATGTCGGGCATCTGGGTGATGGGGATTCCGCAGAACCTGCCCGACGCACGCAAGCAGGCCGCGCTCGACTTCATGCGTTGGGCGCTCACCGAAGAGGCCCAGACGCTGTACGCCCGTGCGGGTGCCATCCCCGTGCGCCAGGACGTTTACGAGGCGCTCGGCCAGGAGGACGGCTTCCGCTGGATGCAGGCGATGGCCGATAGCACCCCCTTCATCCAGGCGCAGCCGCGCGTCGCCGAGGCGCCGCAGATCATCCAGGCCTTCGCCGAGCAGGTTGCGGCCGCGCTCCTGGGCCAGGTCACGCCCGAAGAGGCGTTGCAGACCGCAGCACAGGACATCCACCGCATCATGGCCGACGGTGGCTACGACCTCGCGCCGCTCGACTGAGCACACCGGAGGCGATCCGTGGCCAGACCTCCCTCTCCAGCCGCAAGGAGCCGACCCTTCATGGGTCGGCTCCTGAACGAACATTTTCCCCTCATCGCGATCGCTCCGTTGGTCGTGGCCCTGCTCGTCTTGACGCTCTACCCGGCCGTCCAGCTGGTCCGCATGGCGTTCTCGGACGTCGGTCTCGTGAGTGGTGGCACCACCTGGACCTTCGTTGGGCTCGACCACCTGCGGACGCTGATCGGTGACCGGGTCGCCCGGATCGCCTTCACCAACACACTGATCTTCACCGTCGTCGTAGTGCCGATCGAGGCGGTGCTCGGCCTGTTGCTCGCGTATCTCGTCAACCAGACCCGCACGCTCGGGACCTTCTACAAGACCGTCTTCATCGTGCCTCTCTTGTTGCCGCCGATCGCCATCGGCGCGCTCTGGCGTCTCATGCTCGACTACAACTACGGCGTCGTGAACCAGGCCCTGCTGGCGTTCGGTATCGGTGGGCCACCGTGGTTGGCGAGCCCATCGTTGGCACTGCCGATGGTGATGCTCGTCGACGTCTGGCACTGGACCAGCTTCATGTTCCTGATCTTCCTTGCGGGCGTCTCGTCGATCCCGATCGAGCTCGGCGAGGCCGCCGAGGTCGACGGCGCCAGCCCGTGGCAGGTCTTCCGCGACGTGGTGCTGCCGATCCTCAAGCCCACGATCGTGGTGGCGCTGATGATGCGCACCATCTTGGCGTTCAAGGTCTTCGACGTGCCCTATCTGCTCACCGGTGGCGGTCCTGGCACGGCCACCGAGATGATCAACATCTACATCGAGAAAGTCTTCTTCCAGCAGTTCCGTGTCGGCTACGGTGGCATGCTGACGCTGCTGACGGCCCTGATCCTGTCGACGTTCGTCATCGTCTACCAACAGCTCTCTCGGCGGGTGGAGGCAGAGGCATGAGGCTTCGCGCAGGGCCGCTCGTCCGCCACGGTGTTCTGATGAGCGCGGTGCTGATCACGTTGCTGCCGATCGTCTTCACCGCCTTCACTTCGTTCAAGTTCCGCCGCGACATCATCTCGGGACGCTTCTTCGACTTCGAGCGAACCCTTGTGAACTACGAGCGACTGTTCGAGGGGTCTCGCGCGGTGTTCGGGCAGCTCACGGTCAACAGCCTGATCGCCGGGATCGGTAGCACGCTGCTGGTCCTGTTCATCGCCAGCCTAGGCGCGTACACGTTGAGTCGCTTCCGCTGGCCGAAGCGTGTCAGCGCGCTGATCCTGGGGTGGCTGCTGTTCGTCTACATGCTCCCACCGATCACGTTTGCTGGACCCTTCTATCTGATCGCGCGGCAGATCGGGCTCTTCGACACGCCCGCCGTGCTCGTCATCGCACACTCAGTGCTCACGCTCCCGTTCGCCGTGTGGTTGCTACAGAGCTTTTTCGCAGAGATACCGAGAGAGCTTGAGGAGGCCGCCTCGCTCGACGGCTGCTCGCGCGCCGGTACCTTCTGGCGCGTCGCGCTACCAATCACGCTCCCCGGCCTGTACGCAACCGCGATCCTCACCTTCGTGTTCTCGTGGAAGGACTTCCTGTTCGCGCTCGTGCTCACCAGCACGCCACGTGGCGGCACGATCCCCATCGGCATCGCCAGCTTCGTGCAGGAGTGGGACCTGCGCTACGGCGAGATGGCAGCTGCGACCATGCTCGCGGCGATCCCGGCGATCATCTTGGTCCTCTTCGCCCAACGCCACATCATCAAGGGGATGACCATGGGCGCGGTGAAGGGATGAACGGCGACTGCACACCGCCGTTCGACGGCACAGACTCGAGGACGAGACCATGAGAGACTCTGACGACACCCCCCTCACGTATCCCGAGGACGAGATCACCTTCGCGATCGCGCCGGGCGCTCGCGCGCCCCGCGACGAGCGACCCAACGTCATCGTCTTCTTCACCGACCAGCAGCGCTGGGACACCACCGGCGTGCACGGCAACCGAAGTGCTCTGACACCGACCTTCGACCGCGTCGCGGCGTACGCAACGCACGTGGCGCGCTCGTTCACCGTGCAACCCGTCTGTGGCCCCTCGCGTGCGTGCATGCAAACCGGCCTCTACGCCACCCAGTCCGGTTGTTACCGCAACGGCGTCACGCTCCCGAGCGACGCTCCGACGCTCGCGCACAGCTTCCGCGCTGCCGGCTATCACACGGGCTACATCGGCAAGTGGCACCTGGCGTCGGGCGAGCCGGTCGGGCCCGAGGAGCGCGGCGGCTACGATGCGTGGCTCGCCGCCAACAAGCTCGAGTTCACCTCCGACGCGTCCCACCCCGTGGTGTTCGACGAGGAGCAGCAGCCGCACAAGTTGCCGGGCTACCGCGTCGACGCCCTCACCGACGCCGCCATCCGCTTCGTCGACGAGCACCAGGACGAGCCGTTCTTCCTGTTCTTGTCGTTCCTCGAGCCGCACCACCAGAACCATGTCGATGCCTACCCGCCACCGGAGGGTTCGCTCGAGCCCTACCTCGACGCTTGGACGCCGCCCGACCTGCGCGCCTTGGGCGGATCGACGCAGCAGCACCTGCCCGGCTACTACGGCATGGTGCGGCGCCTGGATGAGGCCTTCGGGCGCCTCCTCGACGCCCTGCGCAGCCTCGGTCTGCGCGACGATACGGTGGTGCTCTTCACCTCCGATCACGGCAACCACTTCAAGACCCGCAACGACGAGTACAAGCGATCTGGCCACGACGCCTCCTTGCGCGACCCGACCGTCCTGACCGGCCCCGGTTTCGACTACGGTCGGCGCATCGAGCAGATCGTGTCGATCCTCGACCTCTCGGCCACCCTCACCGACGCCGCTGGCCTCGAGCGCACCGAGCGGCACGAGGGGCGCTCGATCCTGCCGTTGGTGCGCGATCCGGGTGCTCCCTGGCGCGACGAACTGTTCTTCCAGATCAGCGAAAGCGAGGTCGGCCGCGGCCTGCGTACGCGCCGCTGGAAGTACGGCGTGAGCGCGCCCGACGCCGATCCGTGGCACGACGCCCACGCCGAACACTACGTGGAGTCCTACCTGTACGACCTCGAGCACGACCCGTACGAGCTCGACAACCTCATCGGCCAGGCCAACCACGC
>PWQI01000246.1 GCA_003556805.1 Trueperaceae bacterium
CGGTTGGGGCAGGGGAAGGAGAAGGCGGCGGAGTTCGTGGGGCAGGATCCGGCGTTGATGCGGGAGGTGCGGGAGCGGGTGTTGGCGGCGTTGGGTGACGCTGCGCCGCGCACCGCGAAGGACGCGGCCGAACGCACCGGCAGCGAGGACGCGGCATGAGCGCCCTCGCCTGGGTCCTGATCATCCTGGCGCTCGCCGCCGGCCTCGGCACCGGTTTCCTCATCCGGCAACGCCGTGACGCCGTCGGCAGGGAAGCCGCCGAACGTGAAGCGGCAGCGCTGCGCGAGGCGGCCGAACGGGACGCCAAGCTGCTGACCGAGACCGCTCGGGCCGAGGCTCGAGCGCTGCTGAGCAGCGAGCGGCAACGCATCGCCGACGACGAGCGCCGCGCACGGGCGCAACTCGACGACGACCTCGCGCGCACCCGAGCGCTCGTCGACCAGGAGATCGAGCGCTCGCGCGGCGATCTCGAGCGCGACCGCGCCTCGCTGCGTGAGGCCCGCGAAGAGGTCCGCCGCGACCGCGAGAAGATCGAACAGCTCGAGGAGCGTCTCACGCGCCGCGGTGAGCAGCAAGACGCGAGAGCCCTCCGCCTCGACGACCAAGAGGAGAAGCTCGACCAACGGGCCGAACAGCTCAAGCAGACCGAGGCCGCCCTGAACGAACGGGCGGCCTCGGTCGAGCGGCAACTGTTCGAAGTCGCTCAGCTCAGCCGCGAGCAGGCCAGCGAGATGGTGTTCGAGCGCCTGGAGCGTGAACTGGAACGCGAGAAGGCCGTGCGCGTGCGCGCCGCCATCGAGCAGGCCGACGCCGAGTCACGGCGCAAGGCCCAGACGATCGTGGCGCAGGCGATCCAGCGCTCGGCGTCGGAGGTCTCCGCCGCCATCAGCGTGTCGGTGGTCCCCATTCCCAGCGACGCGATGAAGGGCCGCATCATCGGCCGCGAGGGACGCAACATACGGGCCTTCGAGGCGCTGACCGGCGTCGATCTCATCATCGACGACACGCCCGAGGCGGTGCTGCTCTCGTCGTTCAACCCCATCCGCCGCGAGGTCGCCACACTGGCGCTGTCCGAGCTCGTCTCCGACGGCCGCATCCACCCGGCACGCATCGAAGAGGTCGTGCAGAAGGCGCAGCAGGACATGCAGTCCTACATCCGCGAGAAGGGTGAGGAGGCCGCGCTCGAGGCCAACGTCGTCGGTCTCAAGCCCGGGCTGGTCCAACTGCTCGGCCGCATGCACTTCCGGACGAGCTACGGACAGAACATCCTCACGCACTCGGTCCAGGTCGCGCACCTGACGGGCATCATCGCGTCGGAGCTCGGCATCGAAGAGGCCATGGCCCGACGCGCCGGGCTGCTGCACGACATCGGCAAGTCGATCGACCGCGAGATCGAAGGAACCCACACCGAGATCGGCGCCACCCTCGGCCGCCGTTTCGGCGAGCCCAGCGAGGTGGTCGACGCGATCGCCAACCACCACGACCTCGACCAGGCGGACACGCTCTTCCCCATCCTCGTGAACGCCGCCGACGCCGTCTCGGCCGCCCGGCCGGGTGCGCGGCGCGAGTCGCTCGAGCACTACCTCAAGCGGCTCGAGGGGCTCGAATCGATCGCCTCGAGCTTCCCCGGCGTCGAGAAGGCGTACGCCATCCAGGCGGGTCGCGAGATCCGCATCATCGTCGAGCCTGAGCGCATCGACGATGCCTCCGCCGTCTTGCTGGCGCGCGACGTCGCGAACCGCATCGAGCAGGACATGGAGTACCCGGGCCAGGTGCAGGTGACGGTGGTCCGCGAGTCGCGCGCGGTGGAATACGCCCGCTGAGCCGCTTCGCCGCGCGCGGCCCAGGGCCTGGGGTACACTCTGGCGGACCGCGCACGACACCGCTCGAGGCGGTACGAGGCGCGTCCAGGGCCCGCCCCGAGAGGTGACGATGACGACCGCAGCAAGCGCCCGAGGCGCATCGTGAGGGCCGGCGACGACATCAAGCTGTTCGCCGGGAGTGCGACCCCAGCGTTGTCGGCGGCGGTCGCGAAGCACTTGGGGCTGAGCCTGGCCCGGTGTGACGTCGCGCAGTTCCCCGATGGTGAGACCAGGATCGGCATCGGTGAGTCGGTGCGTGGCGCGGATTGCTTCGTGATCCAGAGCACGTGCGCGCCCGTCAACCACAACCTGATGGAACTGCTCGTCATGTGCGACGCGCTCCGCCGGGCCTCGGCGTGGCGCGTCAACGCCGTCATCCCGTACTTCGGCTACGCACGTCAGGACAAGAAGGTCCAGGCGCGTGAACCCATCACGGCCAAGCTGGTCGCCAACCTGCTCGAGACGGTCGGCGTCGATCGCGTGATCACGATCGACCTGCACGCCGGTCAGATCCAGGGTTTCTTCGACGTGCCGGTCGACCACCTCACCGCGCTCAACATCCTCGGCAACCACCTGCGCAGCACCGGCATCGACAAGAGCGTCGTCGTCTCCCCCGATGTCGGGCGCGCCACGGAGGCACGGCGTCTGGCCAACTACCTCGGACTGCCGCTCGCCATGCTCTACAAGCGCCGCACCAGCCCCACCGAGACGTCCGTCACACACGTGATCGGCGAGGTCGAGGGCCTGAGGCCGCTGATGATCGACGACATGATCTCGACGGCCGGCACGATGCGACGCGGCATCGACGCCCTGCTTCGTCTCGGCGCCCAACCGCACGTGCGGGTCGCCGCCACCCACCCCGTGTTCACGCCACCTGCGCTCGACCGGCTCACGCACGAGGCCATCGAGCAGGTGATCGTGACGGACACGATCCCGTTCCACGGTCAACACGAGCGCGTGCAGGTGCTGTCGGTGGCGCCGCTGCTCGCGAAGGCGATCTACAACGTCCACCACAACGACTCGGTGAGTTCGCTGTTCACCAGCTGAGTCGGCTCACGCTTCCCGGTTCGCGCCCGGCCAGGGTGGCGGTGGTTGCGTACCAGGGGTTCGGACCGGTATGTTGAGAAGCTGTCAGATCGGTGCGCCCCACCCTCCGCGGGCGGAGGCAGCGCCGACGCAGGCCGAGCCCCGACGCGGGCCCGCGCCCTCCGGGAGGCTCCATGAAGCTCGAAGCTACCGTCCGAGCGACGGATACGGCCAGCGCCAGCGCCTTGCGCAAGCAGGGGCGGCTGCCCGCCATCGTGTACAACCGCGACCTGAACGTCAGCGTCTCGATCGACGAGCGTTCGTTCGACCGCGTGTTCCGCAGCCAGGGCACCTCGAACCTGATCGACCTCGAGGTGGACGGCAAGGTCCACGAGGTGCTGGTCAAGGCAGTCCAGATGAACAAGAGCACACGCGTCGCCGTGCACGTCGACTTCTACGCGGTCACGGCCGGCCAGGTCGTCTCGCTGAACGTGCCCATCGAGCTCGTCGGTATCCCCGTGGGCGTGAAGGACGGCGGCCAGCTCGACGTCCAGCGGCGTGAGGTCTACATCAGCATCCTGCCGCGCCTCATCCCCCACTCGCTCCAGCTCGACGTCAGCGGGCTCACCATCGGCGAGTCGCTGCACGTGAGCGACCTGCGCGCGCACCTGCCCGAGGAGGCCGAGATCCTCGACGACCTCGACCTCGCGGTCGTCGCCGTCGTGCCACCGCGCCTGGCCGTCGAAGACGAGCCGAGCGATGAGGAAGAAGGCGCCGAGCCCGAAGTGATCGGTGAAGAGGGCGAGGGCGAAGACGCCGGCGAGGACGGCGGCGAGTCCCGCGAGGACTGAGCCACACGTGCAACTGATCGTCGGCCTCGGCAACCCGGGACCACGCTACGCAGGAACCCGGCACAACGCCGGGTTCGTCGTCGTGGACGCTCTCGCCCAGCGTCGAGCGCTGACCTTCGCGAAGCAGCGGCATGCGCTCGTGGCTCGCGGTCCGAGCGGGCTCGTCGTCGCCCGGCCGACGACCTTCATGAACCTCTCCGGCGCAGCGGTCCAGGGGCTCATGGCCCGCCACGGGGTTCGTCCGAACGACGTGCTGCTCGTGCACGACGACCTCGACCTACCGCTCGGCCGCGTGCGGCTCAAGCACGGTGGCGGAGCCGGGGGCCAGCGCGGCGTACAGGACACGATCGACCGGGTGGGACCGGCGTTCGCCCGCCTGAAGGTCGGCGTCTCGCGCCCACCGACCGGCTGGCCAGCCGAGCGCTGGGTCCTCTCACGCTTCGACGAGTCCGAACTGCCCCTCCTCGAACGCGTCGTGGCAGCGGCCACCGACGCGGTCGAGCTCTGGCTCGACGACGGCCTCGAGGCCGCGCAGCGCTACGCCAACGGCCTGGACCTCGCGGCCGAGGCGACGGCGACCGCGACGTCCGAGACACCCGAGACGTCCGGTCCAGCAGAAGGCTGACGCAGCCGACGCAGGTCGCTTCCGCTCAGTCGACGAGCGCCGCCAGGCTCGCCTCGATGGCCTCGATCAGGCCCGCAGCCTCTACGGCCCGCCGCCGCTCCTCGGCCACGACCGCCTCGGGCGCGTTGGCCGTGAAGCGTTCGTTCGCCAGCTTGCGCTCGTGCTTCTCGAGCTCGGCGCGCGCCTCGCCCAGCTTCTTGTGCTGCCGCGCGCGCCACGCGGCGACGTCGACCACGCCCTCCAACGGCAGCCGGACCGTGCACGACGGGAGCGCCCGGGCCAGGCTCGCGCCGGCCGGCGCGGCGTCGAGCACGCGCGCGCGAGCGAGCGTCTCGAAGACCTCGCGCTCAACCGCCACGACAGTCGCGGCCGGAC
Source organism: Trueperaceae bacterium (assembly GCA_003556805.1). Taxonomy (GTDB): domain Bacteria; phylum Deinococcota; class Deinococci; order Deinococcales; family Trueperaceae; genus CSSed10-48. Next base: position 4,740 of record PWQI01000246.1, read on the forward strand.
CCTCGACCACCACGTCGAGCACCTGGCCCGGCGCCAGACCCGCCTCGACGCGCAGCTGCCGAACGGCGCTCACCGCTGACTGCAGCTTCGCGAAGTCGGCCTCCGCGGCCTCGTCGATCGCAGCACCTGGGGCATCCGGCCAGTCCGACGTCGCGACCTGGCCGTCCTCACCAAGCGCCTCCCACAGCTCCGAGGTGATGAACGGCATGAGCGGATGGAGCAGTGCGACGAACGTGCGCAGGCTCGAGCGCAGCGTCGCGAGCGTCGCGGCGTCGCCCGAGCGCAGGGCCGGCTTGGCCGCCTCCAGGTACCAATCGCAGAACTCCGACCAGACGGCGTCGTACGCGGCCCGGGCTGCCAGGCCGAGGTCGAGCGCCTCCAGGTGATCGCCGACAGCCTGGACGGCCCGCGCCGTGCGGCTCCGGATCCAACGATCCGCCAACCGACCGTCCGCGCCGCCGCCCGCCGTGGCGGCAGCCACGGCGGTGTCCGCGGGCGCGTCCGCGGGCGCGAGGTACCCGAGTGCGAAGCGCGCAGCGTTCCAGAGCTTGTTGGCGAACGCGCGCCCCATCTCCACGCGGAGGTCGTCCCAGCGGACGTCCTGACTCCCGGTCGAGGCGTAGGCCATCGCGAAACGCAAGGCATCGGCGCCGCTGACGTCCATCACCTCGAGCGGGTCGATGCCGTTGCCCTTGGACTTCGACATCTTCTGCCCCTCCGCGTCGAGGATGAGGCCGTGGAGCATGACGGTGTGGAACGGCGGACGATCCGTGAACTCGGCGGCGGCGAGCTGCATGCGGGCGACCCAGAAGAAGAGGATGTCGTAGCCCGTCACGAGCACGTCGGTCGGGTAGAAGCGCCGGAAGAACGGGTCCTCGGTATCGGGCCACCCGAGCGTGCTGAACGGCCACAGGTTGCTGCTGAACCAGGTGTCGAACACGTCGGGATCCTGCGTCAGCGTGCGCCCCGCGTAGCGCGGGTCGGCGCTGGGGTCCCGCAGCGGATCGCTCGCGTCGGGGACGATCACCGTGCCGTCCTCGTCGTACCAGGCGGGGATGCGGTGGCCCCACCAGAGCTGACGCGAGATGTTCCAGGGCCGGATCGCCTCGAGCCAGTCGCGGTTCACCTTCTCGTAGCGCTCGGGCACGATGCGCATGTCACCCGCGTCGAGCGACGCCAACACCCGCTCGGCCGCGGGCCGGACGTCGTAGAACCACTGCAACGACAGCAGCGGCTCGACGGGCGCCTTGGTCCGCTGCGACACGCCCAACGCCACGGTGTGCTCGCGCGTGCCGCGCAGTTCGCCGCTCTCGCGCAGCGCGGCGACCACAGCGTCTCTCGCCTCGAAGCGATCGAGGCCGCGGAACGCCGCGGGCACCAGCTCGCTGGTGAGCCGCGCCTGGCGGTCGATCACCGACGGACGCGCCAAACCGTGGCGTTCGCCGACCTCGAAGTCGGTCTGGTTGTGCGCCGGAGTGATCTTCAGCGCTCCGGTCCCGAAGTCGCGCTCGACGGCGTCGTCGGCGATCACGGGAACCGAGCGGTCGGTGAGCGGGATGCGCACGCGCCGGCCGATCAGCGCCTCGAACCGAGGATCGTCCGGGTGGACCGCCACGGCGACGTCGGCGAAGATGGTCTCCGGACGCACCGTCGCGATCTCGATCGCGCGCACGTCGCCGAGGGGTTCGCCTTCGAGTTCGTAGGCGAGCGTGTAGAGCATCCCCGGACGCTCCTCACGGTCGACCTCGAGGTCGGAGAGGGTGGTCTGGCTGACGGGGTCCCAATGCACGATGCGCTCACCGCGGTACACCAGGCCGCGCTGGTAGAGCTCCACGAACTGCGTCCGGACGGCGCGCGACAGCCCCTCGTCCAGCGTGAAGCGCGTTCGCGACCAATCGGCGCTCACGCCGAGCCGCTGCAGCTGCTCGAAGATGATGCCGCCGTAGCGCTCCTTCCACGCCCACATCCGCTCGACGAAGGCCTCGCGACCGAGCGCGTGGCGATCGGTCCCCTCCTCGGCCAGCGCACGCTCCACCTGGACCTGGGTCGAGATCCCGGCGTGGTCGGTCCCCGGCTGGAACAACGCCTCGAAGCCGCGCATGCGCTTGAAGCGGATGAGGGCATCGATGATGGTGTTGTCGAAGGCGTGGCCGAGATGTAGGTTGCCCGTCACGTTCGGCGGCGGGATCACGATCGTGAACGGCGGCTTGCCGCTGTCGGGGTCGGCGCGGAAGGGTTCGTCCGCCCAACGCCGCACCCAGCGCGGCTCCACGGCCTGCGGATCGTACTGCCGTTCCAGTGCGGTGGCGGTCTCCGGTGGTCGCGTCATCGGCGCTCCTCTACGCGGACCGCTGCTCGTGCAGGGTCCGGAACGTGGAAGGCGTGCTTGGATGCGGACGAGGCGCCATGCCCCGCGGTACCACCGCGCTTCCCCGAAGCGGGTCCGGGGCGCTCGACACCGCACTATCGGGGCGGCACTCCGGAGGCTCTACGCAGCCCCGCAGAGGTGGGGCCTTCTGCCTCGCAACCGCGACGCGTCGCAGCGCGCGGTGCGGGTGACGTTCACCCCGGCGACCCGGCCCGACTCGCAGCGGCCGCCGCCTCAGCGGACGGCCATCAGGCCTCTCTGTGGGTCGCGGTGAGGGTTACTCCTCCCGCTCACACGAGGATACACGGCTCTCCCGGAGCGTCAAGGCCGCCGTGCTCCTGCGCGGCCGCTCAGAGCACGGGAAGGGTGTTCAGGGCCTGCACCGATACCTGGCCAGCGAGCAGACGCGCAGCCTGCTGAAGCGCGATGGCGCTGGGGTTCTCGGGTTCGGCGACCACCAGCGGCACGCCGGCGTCGGCGCTCTCACGCAGGCCTCGCGTGATCGGGATCTGGCCCAGGAGCGGCAGGTGCTCCTTGTCGGCGAAGGTCTTGGCGCCACCCTCTCCGAAGATCAGGTCGCGGCTGCCGTCCGGGAGCTCGTACCAGCTCATGTTCTCGATCACGCCGAGGACCGGCACGTGCGTCTTGCGGGCCATGGTGTAGGCGCGCCGCACGTCGAGCAACGCGACGTCCTGCGGCGTCGTGACGAGCACCATGCCGGTCAGGCTGACGAGCTGCCCGAGCGAGAGCTGCACGTCGCCCGTGCCGGGCGGTAGGTCGACGACGAGGTAGTCGAGCTCGCCCCACACGGTCTGCTGCAGGAGCTGGGTGAGCGTCCCGTGCAGGATGGGACCGCGCCACGTGAGCTCCTGGCCGTCCTCGACCAGGTTGGCGATCGAGATCACCTTCACGCCATGGCTCTTGATCGGGATGATGCGCTTCTCGTCGTCCGCCATCAGGCGCTTGCCCTCGACGGAGAACATCTTCGCCTGGCTCGGACCGTAGATGTCGGCGTCGAGCAAGCCGACGGCGGCGCCGTCCTTGGCAAGGGCGGCTGCGAGGTTCGCGGCGACCGTCGACTTCCCGACCCCGCCCTTCCCCGAACCGACCGCGATGACGTGCTTGACGCCCGGAAGCGCCTCCTGCGGCGTGCCGCGTACCTGCGCCGTGAACTCGACGTCGACGCGCTGGACGCCCGGGACCGCGCTGACGGCGCGGACGACGTCGGCTTCGATCTGGGCCTTCATCGGGCACGCCGGCGTGGTGAGTTGGACGGTCACCGCCACGGCGCCATCGTCCACCTGCAGACGCTCGATCATCCCCAGGCTCACCAGGTCCTGCTCGAGCTCGGGGTCGTTGACGGTGGCGAGTGCGGCGGTCACGGAGGCTTCGGTCACGCTCATGGCAGGACGGTACCAGCCACGGCCCCCGGAAGTGTCCCCATGGCACACGCATGCGGGGCGCTCCACGCCACCGCGAACCCCGCACCGCCTTGTGGCTGCGCGGCTCGGTCGGTAGACTCGTGCGATGTCCTCCGCACCGCGCCAGAACGCACGTCGCAAGCGACGCGGAGCCGTGCGCCGATGAACAAGACCGGTCGCTACGCTCGCGTGGGCGCCCCGCAGCGCGACGGTGACGTCAGCGTCGTCAGAGCGCTGGACCCTGTGACCGGCTTGCCGGTCCGTGTCTACCGCTTCGAGGCCGATCCGGCCCCGGGAGCGGCGGCGTTCCGGCACCCCAACGCGGCGCGTGTCCTCGAGGCGGGCCGTGACGACGACGGTGGCTACGCGGTCGCCGAGGTCATCGACGGAGCTGCCGACCTGATCACGCGCCCCGGCGCGCTCGACGTGGCCACCGCGGCCGCGGCCGCGGCTGCACTCGCCGCCGCCCACGACGCAGGGCTGGTCCATGGCGACCCCACGTCACGACGTGTGCTGCGACGGGGCGGCGACGTGTGGCTGGAGGGGCTGGGCGTGCCGTGGCGGGCTTCCGATCCGAGCGACGACGTGCGCCGCCTCGCGAGCTCGCTGCTCGAGGTGCCGGGACACACGCTTCCGCCGGACGCCGTCGACGCACTGAGCGCTGCTGCGGCAGACGAGCACGCCAGCGCGGCTGCCCTGGCCCGGTCGCTCGACAGGCTCCTCGATCCTCTACCGACCGACGAACCGGACGACGGTCCGTACGACGATTCATACGACGAGCCACTCGACGAACCCGACGACGAACCACTCGACGTACCGCTCGAGGAACCGGTCGAGGAACCGGTCGAGGATCAGGTCGACGAACCGATCGAG
>PWQI01000023.1 GCA_003556805.1 Trueperaceae bacterium
CCCAGTACGCATCGCCCTGATAGCGTTCCTCGTCGCCTTGGTCGCCGCGTGTGCGCCGACCGTCGAACGTCCCGCCGTCGAGTACCAGGCCGCTCCAGCGGCGCTCCTCGCCGAGATCGTGGACTACGGACGCAACTACCAGCCCACCACCTCGATGACGCCCTTCCGCGTCGAGAACGAGTCTTCTACCTCGGTCGTCTTGCTGTCCGAAGTCACGGGCGTGTTCCCGATCGCGCCACGGTACACGCGCTTGACCTTCTCCGTCGTGCAACAGGGCAACGTGAGCTCGGTGAGCGTCATCGCCACGGGCCACAACGCCACCGACATCGCAGAGCGCTTCCTCCTCCACCTGGCTTCGGTGTTCCCGCGACTCTGACCTGACGCCACCCGGAGTCTTCACGGACGCACGTCTTCGCACCCAGCGTCGCCACACGCGCGCCACGAGCCTGCCTCGTGGCGCGCCGCGTCGTCTCAGGCGCAGGCGAACAAGACGTCCGTGATCGCGCCAAGGAGCGCGTCGGCACCACCGAGGCCACGCTTCTTGATCGAGAACCCGGGCGGGTAGCGCGTGGGTTCGACGGTGTAGCGCAGCTCGCGGATTCGGCGCGCGTCGTAGTCGAGCGCGTCGCCGCGGAAGGTGATCTGTACGTCGGTCATGTGTTCGGTGATGGTGGCGACGCCGCGGCCCGCGGCCAGGTGCCTGAGCTTGGCGAGGTCCACGAACGACTTGACCTCCAGCGGGAACGGCCCGTAGCGCTCGCGTAGCTCCCGCGCCAGCCGCGACACGTCCGCCAAGTTCTCAGCCTCGGCGAAGCGGCCGTAGAAGGCGATGCGCTCGTCGTCGGAGGCGAGGTACGTCGGCGACAAGCGCGCGTCGACGGCGAGGTCGAGTGCCACCTGCGGCGCACGCTCGCTGGCCTGCTCCCCCTTCAACGCGGCGATGGCCTCGGCCAGCATCTCGGTGTAGACCTCGAGCGATACCGCGGCGATCTGGCCGTGCTGCTCCGGGCCGAGCAGGTTGCCTACCCCACGGATCTCCATGTCCTTCTCGGCCAAGCGATGCCCGCTGCCGAGGTCGTCGAGCTCGGCGATCGCGTAGAGCCGACGCTGCGCCGTCTCGGTGGTCTTCCCCGGGTACAGCAGGTACGCCCAAGCCTCGGTCCGGCGCCGGCCGACACGGCCGCGCAGCTGGTACAGCTGCGCCAAACCGAGCCGGTCCGCTCGTTCGATCACCAGCGTGTTGGCACCGCCGACGTCGAGCCCGGACTCGACGATCGTGGTGGCGAGCAGCACGTCGAAGGCGCCCTCCTGGAAGCCGAGCATGACCTCCTCGAGCGCGTCGGCGCCCATCTGACCGTGTGCTACGCCGATGCGAGCCTCGGGCACGAGCTGTGCGAGCGTGCGGCCGCGCATGCTCATCGAACCGATGCGGTCGTGGATGTAGTACACCTTCCCGCCACGCTCGAGCTCGAACACGATCGCCTCGCGCACCGTTCGCGGGTCGTAGGGCTGGAGCACCGTCTGGATGGGCTTGCGACCCTCGGGCGGCGTCATGATCTGGGACACGTCGCGCAGGCCGACCAGGCTCATGTAGAGCGTGCGGGGGATCGGCGTCGCGGAGAGCGACAGCACGTCGACGCCGGCCTTGAGCGTCTTGAGCCGGTCCTTCTGAGCCACGCCGAAGCGGTGCTCTTCATCGACGATCACCAAGCCGAGCCGCTTGAAGGTCACGCCCTCCGACAGGACCCGATGCGTCCCCACCACGACGTCGACGCTGCCGTCGGCGAGGCCCGCCACGACCGCCTTGGCCTCGGCGTCGCTCGTGAAGCGCGACAGCATGGCCACGTTGACGGGCAGCCCCGCGAAGCGCTCGACGAAGGTCTGGAAGTGCTGGCTCGCCAACACCGTGGTGGGGACGAGCATGGCCGCCTGATGGCCATGCCCGATGACGCGGTGGGCCGCGCGCAGGGCGATCTCGGTCTTGCCGAAGCCGACGTCGCCGCTGATCAGGCGGTCCATGGGGACCGCGCGCTCCATGTCGGCGAACGTATCCTCCAGAGCCTGGCGCTGGTCGCGGGTGAGTTCGAAGTCGGCCGTGGCGGCAATCAGCGGATCCCACTCGGGCAGCGGGCCGTACGTGACGCCGGTGGCGACCTGGCGCGCGGCGTACGTCTTGATCAGTTCGGCCGCCAGATGCTCGGCCGAGGCGCGGGCGCGCTCGCGCGCCCGCGCCCACTCGTTCGTGCCGAGCGTCGAGAGCCGTGGTGGGTCGTCGCTCGTGCCCGGGTGACGCCTCAGCAGCGGCAGCTGCTCCATCGGCAGGTAGAGCTTCCCTTCACCGGCGTAGGCGAGCCGCAGGTAATCGCGCGTCACGCCCACGACCTGTCGGGCCTCGAGCCCCAGGAAGCGGCCGACACCGTGGTCGGGGTGGATCAGGTAGTCGCCCATCTGCAACGCCGCCGGGTCGTGGACGCGCTTGCCGCGCAGCTTGGCACGCGCCCTGTCACCCTGGTAACCGTAGAGGAGGTCCTCGGTGAGCACCACCTCGCGGCGTTCGGGGTCGCGGTAACCCCCCTCCAGACGCGGCGCGAGCACCAGCGAGACCTGGCCCGGGTGGTCGGCCACCGTGTTGCGCCAGGTGCTCGAGAGGTGATCGATCACCCGCTCGCGCAGGTAGCGGCCGGTGCGCTCGAACCCGAGCAGCAGCTGCACGCTGTACCCATCGCGCAGCCAGGTCTCGAGGTCGGCGGCCATGTCGCGCAGCTTGGCCCGGTAGTACGGCAACGGCTGTTCGTTCGCGACGCGCACGTCGAGCGGGAGCGGATCGCGACCGAACGACACCACGTCCCGGTCGACAAGCCCCGCCCACAGCGGGCCGGCATCGCCGAGTTCCGCCTCCATCAGCTCCGGTGCGTCGAGGAACACGGTGCCTGGGCACTGGGCGAGCACGGTGGAGCGCCAGACGGCCTCGGCGTCCCCTCCCTCGGCTTCGAGCAACGCGTCCATGTCCCGCGGCTCGAGTACCACCTCGCTCGTCGCTACCCCCGTGCGCAACAGGGTGTCGATCTCGTCACCGAAGACCTCGATGCGAACGACGTCGTCTTCGCCGAGGTGGATCTCGATGGTGTCGCCCCTGACCGTGGTGCCGGGCACGGTGTCGCGCGGGTAGCCGTAGGCGACGAGGCGCTCGAGCAGCGTGTCTCGGGCGATGCGCGTGCCGACGCGCAGGGCGAGGGCGTAGCGCTCGGGGTCGTGCGGGAAGCGGGCGACGGCGTGGGCGGCGGTGAGGACGACCTTGTCGGCGCGGTCACTCCAATCCGAGAGGCTCGGGTCGAGCGTGTGGCGAGCCCCGAACACATCGCTGCTGGCGAAGCGCTCGGCCCGCTCGGGCGTGGTGACGAGCACGGCGGGGCCATCGTGGCGAACGAAACGGGCGGCTCGCGCCACGCTCGGCAGGGCGAGCAGTCGCACGCCGCGCGCCTGACCGGCGTCGCACAGCGGAACCACGGCACTCGATACCTCGGACGCCGCCTCGGGCGGCGCGTCGGCGTGGGGTGGTGCGGTGGGTGTCACGGTCTTCGCCATGGTGGGCTCGGGCTCGGCGGCCCGCGGCATCGTATCGCCATCGGCCACCGTGGACGGCGGCGAGGGCGACGCGCGTTCGCTGCGGTGGCGCGTCGCCGGCGTGTGGCGCCGCCGCGTCAGCGTTCGCCGCCCTGCTTCAGGCGCATCGCCAACGCGTACGCGACGTCACGCGGGACGCCCGCCGCGATCAGGTCGGCCCGCAAGTCCCGGCCCCAGCGTCCCTCGCTCGCCAACCGCTCTGCGAGCGCCTCAGCGTCGAGCGCCGGCGCGTCATTTCCGGCGCGCTCCGCATCGGCGGCGCCGATGACGAGGACGATCTCGCCCCGGGCCTTGGTTGCCTCGAAGTGAGCGACGAGCTCTCTCAACGTGCCTCGGCGCGTCTCCTCGTGCAGCTTCGTGAGCTCTCGGGCGACCGCGGCGCTGCGCTCTTCGCCACAGGCCGCAGCCATGTCGCGCAGGCTCGCCAGCAGCCGTGTCGGGGCCTCGTAGACGATGGTGGGATGATCCCGAGCCGCGATCGCCGCGATGCGCTCTCGGCGCTCTCGTCCTTTGCGAGGGAGGAAGCCCTCGAAGGTGAAGCGGGCCGCGGGGAGACCCGAGAGCACGAGCGCGGGGACGAAGGCGGTGGGCCCGGGAAGCACCTCGACCTCGACACCGAGGTCGCGGGCCAGCGCCACGAGCTCGGCGCCCGGGTCGCTGATGCCAGGCGTGCCAGCGTCGGTGATGAACGCGACGTGGCGGTGCTGCTGCAGCAACGCCGGTGCCCGCGCCGCGATGGTGTGCGCGTCGAGGCGGGTGAGGCGCGTCGTGATGCCGTGACGATCGAGCAAGACGCGAGACCGCCGCGTGTCCTCCGCCGCGACGACGTCGGCCGCGCGGAGCGTGTCGAGCGCACGCAGGGTGACGTCTTGCAGGTGGCCGATGGGCGTCGGAACGAGGCTGATCCGGTGGCCGGCGATGTCGCCCGCGTCGCTCACCCCGTGGTGTCCGTGGCCGTGTACACCGGTCCCCACCGCCGCCCGCGGCTGCGCCTGCGCGTGTTGCGTCGCAGTGCGGCGCGGAACGTCGCCCGCAGCAGTTCGGTCTCACCCACGGTGACGGTGACGATGGTGCCCTCGGGCAGCGACACGCCCTCGGCCAACTCGACGCGCCCTTCGCGCACGATCCCCTTGAAGGCACGCATGCGGTCCTCCTCGGCGGTCGACTCACCCGCCATGCCCCGCAGGGTAGCAGGTTCGCGCTGGCTGGCGCACGGCGTCGGAGCACGGTATGATATCCCCCTGGGATACTGGCGGACGCCTCCGCCCGACAGGAGCACGATGCACAGCAGCGGCAGCACAACCGGACGCATCGACCATCCGACGCTCGATCAGGACGACGAGCAGCGGCGACGTGTGATCAACCGCCTCAAGCGCCTCGAGGGCCAGGTCCGGGGGTTGCAGGGGATGATCGAAGAAGGGCGCTCGTGCCGCGAGGTCCTGACCCTCTTGGCGGGCATTCGCAGTGCCCTCAACGCCACCGGCGACGTGATCCTCGAGAACTACGTGCAGGGGTGCCTGACCGACGGCAGCAGCGCCGACGAGGCGCTGCACGACCTCGTCCACGCGGTCAAGCTCGCGCGCGGCTGAAGAGCGCTCAGCGCACGGCGACCGTGGTGAGCCGCTGCAGTTGGGTGTCGGGGTAGTAGAAGCCGAGGATCTGGCCGTAGCTATGCCCCGCGAGCGCCAGGGCGCGCGCACCGTACTGGCTCATGCCGACGCCGTGGCCCCAGCCCCACCCGCGCACCGCGAGGTCGCCGACCATCTCGAAGCGCGTCGACTTGAGCCCCCAGGCGCGCGCCTGCAGGCGCGCGCTCAAGCCGTGCAGCGTCACGCGCCCGGCGCTGCCCACGACCTCGAGCGACGCAACGCGTCCAGACTCGCTGTACGACACCACGCGTACGCGCTGCACCGCGCCCACGTGATGCCCCGATGCGGCCAGTTGCACCGCCACCGTCGCAGGTTCGAGACGGACGTCCCAACGCGCATGTGGGCCGTCGCTCGCGACGTCACGGAAGGCGGAGAGGTAGGGGATCGACATGCCCCACCCCTCGGCCGACGACGCGACCACGCCGCCGCTGTCGGAGTGGTAGTACGTGCGGGCGTAGGCACCGCCGAACGTGAGCACCTGCCCGGCCGTGGAGAGCACGGCCTGGTCCGTCCGGGCGTGTTCGATGCCGATGCCTCGGTAGACCTGGCAGTCGCTCGTGGCGCAGACGTCGTACGGCGCCCCGGCGTCGAGGTTGACCATGGTGTAGGTCCGAGCCGCGACCGCCTGGGCCCGCAGGGCCTCGAGCGGCCAGTTCGCCTGCATCTCCGCCGGCACGACGCCGCGCAGGTACGACTCGATGTCGACGACGTTCACGATCAGCACGGTGTCGCCGCGCGCCACGAAGCGCACCGAGCCACGGTAGCGCGCACCGTCCCAGACCACGTCGCCGGCATCGGCCGCCAGCTCGAGCTGCCGTCCCACCGGCACGGCATCGACGTAGAGCCGCCCGTCCACGGCCACCACCGACCAGGTCAACGCGAACGGCGTCGTGAAGGGCCGGCCGTCGATCGCGCCACGGTGCGGGCCGTCGATGCGGATGCTCGCCGCCCCGGGACGCTCGTCGAGGAGCACCCGCACGAGCGGTTGCGCCAGGGCGCAGCCGAGCCCCATGATGACGAGCGCGACGAGGCAGCCGCGGACCACGATGGCGGACACGGTGCCCCCTAGAGTTGTGACGAGACCGGGTAGTTGATGCGGAACGTGCCGCTGGCGTCGGCGTACGTCATGACTACGGTGTAGATGCCCCGACCCTCGCGGAAGACCTCGTCGATGCCGAGGCGCTGCCCACGCGTGAAGGTCTGGTCGAAGATCTCGCGCTGGGGCACCGCCGCGGCGCCCGTCTGGAAGCTCGCAGGGCTCTCGAACAACACCTGCACACGCACGGTGCCACGCCGGACCTGGCCGCTCACTTCGATCGGCATGTCGTCACGCGTGATCGTGCGGATCGGCGTGCGCGCGACGTGATCGTTCTTGTACAGGAAGATCGGCGTCTGGTTCGGGATCCCGAGGTACCAGCCGCGCCACTCACCGATGGCGAAGAAGATACCGGTGAGGATCAGCAGGAAGATGATGATGTCGCGCATCGACGCAGTATAGAGCGAGCGGCGCCATGCGCGTGCGGAACGCTTCACGCGCGTTGGGGGCGCCACGACCAGCCGTGGCGCCCCCTGCGCTCACGTTCAGGCGCCGCTCGTCGCCGCCTGTTGGTGCAGGCTGCGGAGCACGGTGTGCAAGATGCCACCGTTGCGGTAGTAGTCGACCTCCACCGGCGTGTCGAGCCGGCAGATGACCTCGAACGACACGGGCGTCCCGTCGGAGCGCTGCCCGACGACGCGCAGCCGTTGCCGCGGCGTGACGTCGTCGGAGACCTCGACGTCGAAGGTCCCGGCGGCGTCGACACCGAGCGCCTCGAGGTCCTGCTCCGGCAGGAACTGGAGTGGCAACACGCCCATCCCCACGAGGTTGGAGCGGTGGATGCGCTCGAAGCTCACGGCGATCACGGCCTTGACGCCGAGCAGGAACGTCCCCTTCGCGGCCCAATCGCGGCTCGAGCCCATGCCGTAGTCCTCGCCGGCGATGACGATGGTCGGCACGCCGGCGGCCATGTAGGCGCGGCTGGCGTCGAAGATCGTCTCGACCCGGTCGTTGAGCACGTTGGTGGTCCAACCCCCCTCGGTCCCGGGGGCGAGCTGGTTCCGCAACCGGATGTTGGCGAAGGTTCCGCGCGTCATCACGCGGTCGTCGCCACGCCGCGCGCCGTAGCTGTTGAAGTCGCTCGGCTCGACGCCGCGCTCGATCAGGTAGCGGCCGGCGGGTGTGTCGACGCCGATCGAGCCGGCCGGGCTGATGTGGTCGGTCGTGACCGAGTCTCCCACCTTCACGAGCACGCGCGCGTCCGTGATCGGTGCGATCGGTGCGGGCTCGGGCCGCATGTCGACGAAGAACGGTGGCTCGTGGATGTAGGTCGAGTCCTCGTCGAACGCGTAGAGCTCGCCGCCCTTGACGGGAATCGCGTTCCAGGCGTCGTTCGACTGCTCGATGCCGGCGTAGAGGCGCTGGAAGGTCTCCGGGCGCATGGCCGTCTCGAGGGCGGCCGTCACGTCGGCGTAGCTAGGCCAGAGGTCGCGGAGGTACACGTTGGCGCCTTCGTCGTCGACGCCGAGCGGGTCGTTCACGAGGTCGATGTCGACGGTACCGGCGAGCGCGTACGCGACCACCAGCGGCGGGCTCGCGAGGTAGTTGGCCCGGACGTGCGGGTTGATGCGGCCCTCGAAGTTGCGGTTGCCGGAGAGCACCGACGCGGCCACCAGGTCACCGTCCTGGATGGCCTCGACGACTGGGTCCGGCAACGGACCGGAGTTGCCGATGCAGGTGGTGCAACCGTATCCGACGGTGTAGAAGCCCACCTGCTCCAGGTACGGCGTCAGGCCGGCGTCGTCGAGGTACTCCGTGACGACGCGCGACCCGGGAGCCAGCGACGTCTTCACCCACGGCTTCGCCCGGAGGCCGCGCTCGGCCGCCTTCTTCGCGACCATGCCGGCCGCGAGCATCACGCTCGGGTTGCTGGTGTTGGTGCACGAGGTAATGGCGGCGATGACCACGTCGCCGTGGCGCAGGTCGACCTCGGCCCCCTTGAACCGCAGCGGCGCCGTGCGTGCCAGGGCGGCGTCGTCCAGGCCGAAACCGCGCGCCTCGGTCGGTGCGACGAGGGCCTCGCGCCAGGTGGGCTGCATGTCGGCCAACAGGATGCGGTCCTGCGGGCGCTTGGGTCCCGCCAGGCTCGGCTGCACGGTCGAGAGGTCGAGCTCGAGCGTCTCCTGGAACACCGGATCGACCAGGTCGTCGGTCCGGAACAGGCCGTTCGCCTTCGCGTAGCGCTCGACCAACTCGACCTCGTCGGGGAGTCGGCCGGTCTGACGAAGGTAGCGCAACGTCTCGGCGTCGGTCGGGAAGAACCCCATCGTCGCGCCGTACTCGGGCGCCATGTTGGCGATGGTGGCCCGGTCAGGCAGCGTCATGCTCGACAGCCCAGGGCCATAGAACTCGACGAACTTGCCGACCACGCCGTGACGGCGCAGCATCTGGGTCACCACCAGCGCGAGGTCGGTGGCGGTGGAGCCTTCCGGCAGGCGCCCGATCAGCCGGAAGCCGACCACCTCGGGCGTCAGCATGTAGATCGGTTGCCCCAGCATCACGGCCTCGGCCTCGATCCCGCCGACGCCCCAGCCGACCACGCCCAACCCGTTGATCATCGTGGTGTGGCTGTCGGTGCCGACCAACGAGTCGGGGTACACGACCTCGAGGTCGCCGTCCGGAGCGTGGAGGACGCCCTTCGACAGGTACTCGAGGTTCACCTGGTGCACGATCCCGGACGCCGGTGGAACCACCGAGAAGTCGTCGAAGGCGGCCTGACCCCAGCGTAGGAACTCGTAGCGTTCGCGGTTGCGCTCGAACTCGATCGTGGCGTTGCTGGCGAGCGCGAGCGGGCTGTCGTACTCGTCGACCTGCACGCTGTGGTCGATCACGAGGTCGACGGGCACGAGGGGGTTGATCGCCTTCGGATCGCCGCCCATGCGGTGCATGGCCGCGCGCAGGGCGGCCAGGTCGACGACGGCCGGCACGCCCGTGAAGTCCTGGAGCACGACGCGCGCCGGCTTGAAGGGGACCTCGACCTGCGCCGGGTTGGCGGCGTCGTAGGCGGCCAGGCGCTCGACGTCCTCACGTGTGACGTCATAGCCGTTCTCGTTGCGCAGCAGGCTCTCGAGCAGGACCTTGATGCTGAACGGCAGCCGTTCGACGGCGCCCAAGCCGAGATCCTCGAGCGTGGCAAGGCGGTAGTACGCCGCCTGGCCGCTGCCGGTGTCGAAGGTGGCGCGAGCGCCGAAGCTGTTCTTGGGGGTTCGATCTGGCATGGTCTCCTCCACTGCTGGAACGTGCCGGGTACGGGCGTGCCGGGCGTGCCGGGCGTGCCACTCCAGTCTGCTACGCTCCTACGTGACATGGATGACGCCACATCACGTAGCTCCATGAGGCGGCGCCGCGCCGCGACGACGCCCGATGAACACGCTACCCAACCGACCGGTGCCGCGGTCGCAGTCGTGCGCGACCCGGCGGCAGCGCGCTGGTTGGTGCGTCCCTCGAGCCTGCACCAGCTGGCACCGTTCTTGGGAGCCACCCGCGCCGTCGGTGAGGCAGCGGCGCTCACGGGTGAGCGACCCAACACGGTCCTGAAACGCATCCGACGGCTGCAGCAGCTCGGCCTGATCCACTGCGTCGCGCGCGAGGCGCGCGCCGGTCGACCCGTTCGGAAGTACCGGACGACCGCCGATGTCTTCTTCGTCCCCTTCGAGGCGACGGGGGCCGACAGCCTCGAAGGTGCCATGGCCGAGCGCGACGGTTACTGGGAGCGGTTGCTCAGGCGCAACGTCGTGCGCGCGCGCATCGAGGCCATGGGCGTCTGGGGAACGCGCATCTACCGCGACGAGCGCGGCCGCCTACAAGTCCAGACGGCGGTCTCCCCCGACGCCAACGCCACGATGCTCGATCCCGACATGCCGGCGGCGCTGTCCGCCTGGCGCGACCAGGTGATGCTCGACCACGCCGACGCCAAGGCTTTCCAGCGAGAGCTGTTCGACCTGGTGCTCAAGTACCAGCGCGCCCGTGGCGCCCAGCGCTACGTCGTCCACGTAGGCTTGGCGGCGGTGCTGACCGAGTCACGCGAGTGACCGACGCCTGCTACATTGATGCGATGCAACAACGACCGCTCCGTGCGCCCGTGCCGGTGATCGTCGCCGTGCTCCTCCTCACGTTGGCCGCCTGCGCCCCCGCCCTCGATGGCGTGGACACCAGCGCCTTCGAGACACCGGCAGCGCTCGAGGTCGAGCGCGCCGCCCAGGAGGCCTACCATCGGATGGAACTCGGCCGCCTGCGCTTGGGGGTCTACACCACCAACGTCCTGGTCGACCTCGACCTGCCACGCGGCGCACGCGTGACCGTGGAAGCCTTCGGAGACGACGACTACCGCCTCCGTTTCACGTCCGACGCCGCGCTCGACCTCGCGTGGATCGTCACCCCGGACGGGGTACGACGCACGGCTTCCTGAGCCGCCAACACCTGGCATGACCGTCCCCGTCCCGCGGACGGAAGCACGAGAGGAGCACGAATGCAGAGCACTCCACAAGTCGACCCCCTACGCGGGACCGTCAGCGCGGCGCTCGCCTTGGCCTTGGCCGTGGCGCTACTGACCAGCCACGCGTTCGCACAGACCCGCCCGCTTGAGGCCCTGCTGCCTTCGACCACGGTCGCGGCCTTCTACGTCGGCCCGACCAGCGGCGATCTCGGCGTCCTCGAAGACGTGTTCGCCGGCCTCGACACCGACACCGCCAAGGACACGTTGCAACGGCTCATGCTCCTGATCGACGGAGAGGCGTTCGACCTGGACGGCGAGCTCGACCTCGGTGGCATGCTCCGCGACGAGCTCGCGCTCGAGTGCCCCGCGATCGAGGCGGTGTGGGACGACGATGCGACGCCTGGTCTGTTCGGTCCCGGCGTGCTCGCCATCAGCGTGTCGCCCTTCAACCCCCTGCCGGGCGTGATCGCCCTGCTCCGTCCCGCCGACGCTGGCTACGCCGGCGCGCTGCAAGACACGCTTCTCGGCTGCTTGCCGGCAGGTCCGACGTTCACGCAGGACGACGTCACGCTGTACGTGATCGGTGACGGCAGCGACTTGCCGCTCGTGGTCGCACGCATCGACGACACGTTCGTCGCCGCGACCGATCCCGATCTGGTGCGAGGCGCCGTGCGCCTCGCGCGCGGCAGCGACGAACCAAACCACCTCGACACCGTCGTCGGCGCCTCGGCCAGCGCGCTCATGGACGGCGGACTGGGCGTCAGCGTCGACTTCGGCGCGTTGGCGGCGGGTCTCCAGTCGATCACGGGCATGCTCGTCGGCGATCCCGCGGAAGCCGCGGTGCTCGACCGCGCACTCGCATCGCTCGCCAGCCTCGGCGGCATGGCGGGTCGCCTCACCATCGACCACGCCGGGCTCCGCTTCGACGGCTTCGCGGCACCCGACGCCAGTGCCGGCGACGCGGCCCTGGCCGCCCTGGTGGCGTGCGAGGACTGCAGCGTCGGCGTCGGCGCGCTGTTGCCGGCTGGAGCGGTGTCGACGGGAGGCTGGTACGTCGACCTGCGCGCTGGCGTGGCGTACCTCGACGGCTGGTTGGCCGACCTGGCGCCGCTGATCGGCGAGGAGCTCGACGTGCGCAGCCTGGCGCGCGAGGGCGGCCTCGACCTCGACGCCCTCCTGCTCGATTGGATCGGCGAGCGTTGGCACACGGCGCAGCTCGACGTGCTCGGCACCGATCTGCGCAGCTGGATCGTCGGGCCCGGGACCGTCATGACGGTGCCCGTCGCATCCGAGGCGGCCGCATTGGCAGGACTCGCCGGCTGGCGCGCCCTGCTCGAGGGCGACGGTGCGCCGATGGCCGCCGGCGCGATCGACGAGCTGATGTTCATGGTCGACCCGTTCGGCCCTGGCGCGAGTGGCCTGTTCCCAGAGGGCGGCCTGCTGTCGGTGCGCGAGATGACGTACCGCGGCGTGGCGTTCGAGCGCTGGCGGGTGGGCCCGACGACCGACGTCGGCTTCGCCGTCATCGACTCGCACCTCGTGGCCGCGATGCCTGCGCGCGCGCTGCAGGCCGTGATCGACGTGCACCTCGGCGCAGACGCCGTGCTCGCCGATGCGGTGCTCGGCCCCCAGCTCCGGGCGCTCCCCGGCAACGCGGTGGCCTTCGAGGTCGCCGACCCGTCACGTCAGCTCCACGCCCTCGCCGACTTCAGCGACGTGCTGGCAGCGCCCCTCGCGACGGGCGCCAGACTCGCCATCCAGGAAGCCCTGTCCGACCCATGGGGTGACCCATGGGGCGATCCGTGGGGCGACTCGTGGGACGACGACCCCTGGGGCATGGAGCCCGGCGGCATCAGCGGCTTGTGGCGCTCGAGCGACCGCTTCGGCGACGACCTCATGAACGAGGCGCCGTACGTGCAATCGCTCACCGTCCCCGGCTTCATGCGCGGCCCGATCCGCTCGTCCGACGTGCTGCCGAACGGCGACTACGGCCTGGTCTTCGAGGTCCAGAACCTGGTCGTCGGGAGCACCGTGATGGTCGAGATGATCGACGTCTCGCAGAGCTGGGACATGGACACGTACCTCTACCTGTACGACGTGGGCGCCGGACGTGTGATCGCCGACGACGACGACTCCCCCGACACCAACCGCTCGGAGCTCGTGTTCGTGGTCGAGCCTGGGGTCAGCTACGCCGTCATCGCCAGCAGCTGGGGCGGGAACGACGTCGGCGAGGGCATCCTCGAGAGCGAGGTGCTGTCGTACGCCGACGACACCGCGCCCGATGCCGAAGCCGAGGCGCCGCTCGACGAGCCGCTCGACGAGCCGTTCGACGACGTCGCCGACGCCGATGTGGACGTACCGACCTTCGCCGAGCTGGTCGCGCTGTTCGACCTGGTCACCGACGGCCTGCGCGCCGTGGCGGACCGGGTCGACACGAGCACCTCGCTGACGGTCGTCGAGGACGGCGTGCGCCGCACGACCTGGACCCTGCCGCTGCGCTGAGCGCAGCCCTGGGAGGGTACGCGCCGCGACCGGGCGCCCCCTCCCATAACGAGGACGCGCCCCCCGGACCGATCGGTCCGGGGGGCGCGTCCTCGTGGTGTACCGCCGTCACGTGGCGGCTTGCCGCAGTGCGCGGCGCGCCGTCAGTTCACGCTGGTGACGACGTGCTTGTCGATCTTCTGTTGGTACGCGCCCTTGGGTACGGCGCCGACGATCGTCTCGACCGGTTCCCCGTCCTTGAACAGGATCACCGTGGGGATGCTCATCACGCGATACGACATCGCGGCGTTCTGGTTGTCGTCGACGTTCAGCTTGCCGACCTTGATCGTGCCGGCGTAGTCCTTCGCCAGATCCTCGATGATCGGACCGACCATGCGGCAGGGGCCGCACCAGGGGGCCCAGAAGTCGACCAGGACGAGTCCGTCCTTGATCTGGTCGCGGAACTCCGCGTCGGTGAAGGTGATGGGTTGCTCGGCCATGATGCCTCCTGGTCCGTGCGCCCGATGCACGGACGCGCGTATCCGCAACGGGTGCGGACATACCCCCCCATGGTACACGTTCGTGCGCCGGGGTGGCCGTCGTTCAGTGTACAGGCGCAACCCACGTCGTCAGGGCGTCGAACGGATCGCCACGTCGCACGGTCTCCGGCCGCATGCCCAGAGCCCTGGCGCCACCCTTCACGGCGGACCACACCAACTGCGCCGGACTGGCCGCACCGCCGTGCATCGCCACCGCTGCCCGCCACTCCTCCACGGGCGACAGGTCGGGGCTGGAGCCCAACGAATCTGTCCCGAGGCCGACGCTGACCCCGTGACGGGCGAAGGTGGCCCAGGGGAACGTGGCACACCCGAGCGCCGTGTTGGAGCGTGGACAGTGGACCACCACGCAGCCGGCCCGAGCGACGCGCCGGACGTCGTCCTCGTCGACCTCGACCATGTGCACCAGCGTCGGCCGCGCCGCCAACACCCCGAGATCGTCGAGGTATGCAACGGGGCTCATGCCCGAAGGGCGCCAGTCGCGCAACGCGCCCGCCAACGCAGCGCGCAACGGCCCCGTACCCGTGGCGTGCAGGGCCCGCTCGCCGGGAGCCTCCGCAACGTGGATCTGCAGCGGCAAGCGCAGCGAGCGCGCGACCTGCACCAGGCCTCGCAGGAGCGGCGCACTGACCGTGTGTGGAGCGTGCGGCGAGAGCCCGACGCGCATTCCGCCGGGTCGCTGCCACGACAGGAACCGCTGCAGTCGCTCACGCGCCTGGTCCAGCAGCCGCGGAGCGTCGGCGGGATCGGGGCCGATCACCTCCCAGTACGCCACCCCGCTCAACTCCGGCTCGGCCAGCAGCAACGCCATGACGGCCTCGTCCGCCACGACGTCGCCCACGGTGCGAACGCCGCTGGCGCGCAACGCGGCGAGCCCACGCCGTGCCGCCTCGACGCCTCGCCCGCCGGCGCGCGTGTGCGCGATCGCGGCAACGATGAAGGCGTCGTAGGCGCCTGGCGTGAACGGCATCGTGCTGAGATCGAGGTGGGTATGGGCGTTCACGGCGCGGGGCGCCAGCACCTCGGTAGAAGAGCGTTCCTCGGCGTCCGGGAAGCGCTCGCGCAGGCGCTCCACGGCGTCCATGGCAACCAGCGTCCGCGTCCCATCGGGCCGCCGTTGCGCCACCGCGGCCGCATCCGTCTGCGCCGCACCGATACCTCCGTAGACGACGTCGGCGGGCCAGAGCTCGCGACCGAGTCCGGTGGGGCCGCTCAGGAGCTCGCGACCCCGGCGACCGCGGCAGCGCCACGCGGGCTGCCGCCCTCGACCGCGGCGTCGACCGCGGCGTCCGGACCCAGCATCGCCGCCACGTCCGGCACGCGCACCACGCGATACAGGCTGTCACGCTGGCGGGGCTCGAAGCCAGCGTCGACGATCTGGCGCACGAGCTCGCGCTCGGGTGTCGCGCGGTTGCGCGCCCCCGCCTGCGACACCACGTTCTCCTCGAGCATGGTGCTGCCGAAGTCGTTGCAGCCGGCGAAGAGCGCCGTCTGTGCAACCTTGTAGCCCATCGTCTGCCACGACGCCTGGTGGTTCACGACGTTGTCCAGGATGAGTCGCGCGGCGGCGACGTTCTGCACGTACTCGAACGCCCCGGCGCCGGGAGCGCGCCCCTCGATGCGCACGCCCTTGGTCTGCAGCGTCCAGCTGATGAACGCCGAGAATCCGTTCCCGTGCTCCGCCAGGGCACGATCCTGCGCAGAACGAAGCCGCATGAGGCTCTGCACACGCTGCGCCGGCGTCTCTCCGAAACCGATCACCATCGTCGCGGTCGTGTAGAGGCCGAGCGACTGCGCCTCGGCCATGACCCGCAGCCAATCGTCGGTACCGATCCGGGCGGGCGACACGTGCCGAGCATGCCGCACGTCGTCCACCAGCATCTCACCGCCGCCCCCCGGCAACCCGTCGAGCCCGGCTGCGAGCAGCTCGCGCAACACCTCAAGCGTCGTCATGCCGGTGAGCTTCGCCATGCCCTTGATCTCCTCGGGGCTGAACGCCTCGATGCGGATGGAGGGGTGTTGCTCGCGCAGATGGCGCATGAGGTCGAGGTACCACTCGAACGCGATGTAGGGGTTGACGCCGCCCTGCATCAGGATGCGGGTGCCGCCGACCGCCTCGAGCTCGCGCACCTTCTCGGAGATCGCCTCGAAGCTGAGCGTGTAGCTGTCGTCCTGCCGCCGCGTGCGGTAGAAGCCGCAGAAGGCACAACCGACGTTGCAGACGTTCGAGTAGTTGATGTTGCGATCGATCAGGTAGGTGACGACGGCGGGGTCGGTCGCGGCGTCGCGGGCAGCGTGGGCGGCACCCGCGAGCTCGAACAGCGGCAACGCATACAGCGCCTCGGCGTCGCCAACGGAGAGGCGGCCAGGTCGTGAGGCCGGGGCCAGGGTGCTCATGAGCGCGAGTGTAGCAGGACGCACCCGCAGCCGACGTCTTCCGTCGCCAAGCGTCCTGGACGATGTTCCGAGATTGTGTACTCGATGACGATCGCGAGGGTAGAATGGTGCCGATGGCGCCTCCGGCCGACACCAACGGAACACCCCACACCACCAGCCCCTGGCGCGCGATCTTCGAGCAGGTCCGCCGCGTCGGCGGCAACGAGCGCGACGAGCACGGCGTCGTCGGGAGCATCAACTGGCTGCGGGCCCACATGGAGCGCCGCGGCGCCAACCCCAACGTCGTTCGGAACATCATCTACCGCGACAAGGGCAAGCTGCCGGACAAACGCGTGCTGTTCGAGATCCTCAACGAACTTTGGACCGCGAGCGGCAACCCGGCGCTGCAGGTGCCCGAGCTCCAGGTGATGCTGGCGCCCGGCAGCGGCAACGACCAAGAGGTGCTGCAACTGCTCGGACGCGAGAAGCGGCGAGCGTACCGTTCGTTCGTCCACGGCGTACGCAGTGGGAACTTCCCGAAGCTGATCGTGACGGGGCGGCCCGGCTCCGGCAAGACGCTGCTCAGCGACTACGTGCAGCAGGCGCTCGAGGTCGAGCCGCCCGCGGCTGAACGCATCGTGCGACTCGAGTTCACCGGCACCGACCTCGGTACGGCACTCGTTCGCCTCGGCACCGCTGTCGGCGTTCCGCTCGGCTTGATGGAGTCGACCCTCGTCAACATCGGATCGTCCAGCGCGTTCGCGGTCCAGGCCGACGCGCAGGCCGACGTGGCACGCGTCGTCCTCGATGCGGCGCGCCGTTTCGAGGGCCGTCAGATCTTGCTCTTGCACGTGTCGCAAGCGCTCGGCGGTCAGGATGCGCTCGCGCAGACGGCCTTGCGCCTCAACAGCCCCGACGTCCCACGCGTGTCCGCGTCCGAATGGTTGTGGCTGTCGCTGATCGAGCCGTTGTCGCGGCTACCGTCGACCGCCGTCCTCGTGTCGATGACCGACCTGCCCGCGCGCGCGCAGCAACGCATGAGCGCGTTCGAGGGCCCCGTCAAGCTGACGCCGCCGACGGCGAGTGAGGCCCGGCGCTTCGTCCGTGCCAGGCTGCCGAACGGCGCGCCCGCTCAGCACGAGGCGATCGTGCAACGCGCCGGGCGCTCCTTCGAGGAGTTGCGCACGCTCACGCTCTTGGCCGAGATCCGCGATCCCGCCTCCGAGCAGCGCGAGAGCGTCAGCGAGAAGTCCATGACGCAGCTGTCGCACCTCGTCGAGACCTGCTCCGACGCGCGCCTGCGCAGCTTCCTGACGACGCTCGCCGTGCTCTCTCTCGCCGAGTTCCCGCACTTCCGAGCCGACGTCCTCTCGGCGTTGCGCGGTCCCCAGGAGGACGAACTCAACCCGCTCGAGGCCGCGTTCCTCGACCCGGTACCGGGCCAGGTCCACACATACCGCTGCTTCTCGCGGCAGTTGGCTCGAGGCCTGCGCGAGACGCTCGCAACGAGCGATCCCGCGTCGTACCGTGCCCGGCACGACGACGCAGCCGCCGTGTACTTCGCGGATGCCACGAACGACCCGACGGGCGAGGACGCCACGCGGTACTTGAGCCACCGCTTCGAAGCGCGCAACTGGGACGCCCTCATCGCGTGGATGGACGAGCACGCGACCCAGCAGGCGATGGTGCGCCGCGTGTGGTTGGCAGCGGGCACGGAGCTCCCCGAAGGACCGCGGCTGCAGCGTCTGGCGTCGCACGTTGCCCGCCACTACGTGGCGCGCGGCAGCTATCGCCACCAGGACGCGCGCGACGCGTTCGCGGTGCTGGCCGGGAGCGACGACGTCGACGTGCGGGTGTGGACCGCACTGCAGCGCGTGGAAGGCCTGGTGCTCCGCGGGCAGTTCGACGCGGCTCGCGAGCTGCTCGCGGATCTGCCCCAGCCGCGCGAACCGCGGCTCGTCGCCGAAGCCGCCCTGGCCAACGCCGCGATCGCTCGCTGGCGTGGCAGCCTCGCAGACGCCGAGCGGTTGGTGTCCGACGAGGTGACCAGCACGCTGGCGACCGCGGCCCCCGGCAACGACACGACGCATGCCCGGGCGCGCGCTCGGTTGTGGGCCGGGCTCATCGCCAAGGACCGCGGCGACCTGGCCTCGGCGTTGGAGCACTTCAGCCCCGTCCCCCCCGGAGAGGGGTTGACCGCTGCGCGTGAGGCGTTCCAGCGCGGCGACGTCCTGATGCGCCTGGGACACTTCGACCGCGCGCTCGCGGCCTTCGACACGGCGGTGGACCTGGCACGGCGCTCCGAAGCCCTGGTTGCAGAGCAGACGCGCTACCTGGCACGCCGCGGGACGACGCATCGACGACGCGGCGAGATCGCGGCGGCCGACGCCGACTTCGCGGCCGCACGCCGTGTCCTCGGGGCCGCGAGCGGCGACCCCGACGCCGACCCGAGGGGCGTCGCCGACGAAAGCGAGCACGCCTTCTGGCTCGCCCGCGTCGACGACGAGGCCAGCCTCAACCTCTTGGCGCAGGGACGCTACGACGCCGCGATCGCGATGCTCGAGCGCAACGTGCACCGGTTCCGACGGTACGCGAGCGCGCAGGGCGTGGACGCCACGTATCGCATCCTGCGCAGCACGCTGCGCCTGGCGGTCGCCTACGGCTGCCGCGGCGTGTCGCAACCGTTCCGCCGCCCCTTCGCCGTCGGTCCGGCCCTCGACGGCGACGGTCTCGACCTCCGCCACGCCCGCCATCTGCTCGGCCACGTCGTCGCCCGCGTGGAAGCCTCGGACGACCGCCTCCGGCTCGGTACGCTCTACCGCGACGCGCTGCTCTCGGCGAACCTCTTCGCCGAACGTGGCGCCGTGTCGCTCGACCTCGCGCTGCGCGCCGTGGCGAGCTCGGTGTACCCGTACCAACGGGCCCAGGCTCACGCCCACGCGGCGGTGGGCGCTCTGCGTACGGGCGATGCCGAGGCCACTGAGGGGCACGTGCGCGCCGCCCGCGACGCGCTCGCGGCGACGCTCGAGGGGGCCGACCCGGGCCCGGACGGACGAGCCGAGCGCGGCGACCTCGAACTGGCCGCCTGGTTGATCTGCATGGAGTCGTCGGCGGCCCTGCTCCGTGGCGACGTCGCGGCGGCCGGCGAGCACCTGGCGCACGGTCTGCGCGACGACGCCCTGCGGTCGCACCACCGGGCGCTGCTGCGGCAGGTCGGTGACGCCGCCGAGCATGCGGGCCTCGCCGACGCGTTGCGCGCCTCGGCGCTGGGCGACGTCCTCGGCCTCTACCCCGACATCGGCACGCACCCGCTGCGCTTCGCCGATGCGTTGGTCGCCCGCTGGGACCGCCGCGGCGGCCTCGCCGCACAGGCAGAGGGCGCCCCAGCCGAGCACGACGAACGGTCGGAGTCCGATACGGACGCATCGCCGCTGCGCCTGGCGGGACACGCATGACGCCGCGAGGGTTGCCATGATCGTGCGCGACGTGATGAGCGCCAACGTCGTCGCGATCGACCCGGACATGCCGATCCGAGACGTCACGGCGCTGATGGAGCTGCGTCGTGTGCGCCACTTCCCGATCCTCGAAGACGACGAGGAGGTGCGAGGGCGACTGGTCGGCATCGTCTCCGACCGCGACCTGCGCGCGGTCGGATCGTCGCATCCGAGTGGCCGCCCCGACGTGCGTGTGCACGATCCGGTGCGCCACATCATGGCGACCCCCGTCGCGACGGCCCATCCCGACGACCCGATCGAGGACGCTGCAAAGCGCCTGCGCGAACGCCGCGTCGGTGCCCTGCCCGTGCTCGATGGCGACGTCCTGATCGGGATCGTCTCGGCACCGGACCTGCTCGACGCGCTGGCGCGCTCGGCCGGCGCGAGCGAGCCGTCGTCGCGCATCGAGGTCGAGGTGCCGAACCGGCCCGGCTCGCTCGCCGCACTGCTCCGCAGCCTCGCAGGGCGCGGTCTGAACGTGTCGAGCGTGACCACCACGCGCAGCGAGCCCGACGTGGTGTGCTTCGCGATCCGCGTCGACAGCATCGACGGTCCCGGCGTCGCGACCGGCCTGGTACGCGAGGGCTGGAGCGTGCTGTGGCCCGACGTCGACACGCCCGCGCGCACCGCCCAGGGCGACCGCAACGCGGTCGGTGACGCGTCATGACAGCGCGCGTGGCCATGCTCGTCGACGATCCGACGCTCGCTCGTTCGCCCTTCGGTGAGCATCACCCCTTCCGGGCCGAGCGGGGCGCGATCACACGAACCCTGCTCGAGGCCATCGGCGCCCTGCAACCCGACGACGTCGCCCCGGTGGAGCGCCTGGACGAACGGCTCCTCGGCGCCGTGCACGATGCCGCCTACCTCGACGCCGTGGTGCGCGCGGGCCGGGGTGAACACGTCGACGACCCGCGTGGCTTCGGGCTCGATACCAGCGACTGCCCCATCGTCGACGGCATGCACCGGGTGGCGCTGCGGGTCGCCGACGCCAGCGTGAGCGCCGCCGAACTTGTCGCCAGCGTCCAGGCGCTGCGCGCGCTGCACCTGACGGGCGGCATGCACCACGCGCATCGCGCCCGGGCCTCGGGGTTCTGCCTGGTCAACGACCTCGCGCTCGCGATCGAGCACCTGACCCGACGCAATGGGTGGCGGGTCGCGTACATCGACCTCGACGCGCACCACGGCGACGGCGTCCAGGCGGCGTTCTGGGAGCGCGGCGACGTCCTCACCCTCAGCATGCACCAGAGCGGTCGGACGCTGTTCCCTGGTACCGGAGCCGAGGACGAGATCGGCGTGGGAGCCGGTCTCGGCATGAGCGTCAACCTGCCGCTCGACCCGTTCACGGACGACGCCGGCGCCATCGCGGCCTTCGATGCGCTCGTCCCCGACGTGGTGGCGTCGTTCGGCCCAGACGTGATCGTCTTGCAAGCGGGCGTCGACGCCCACTGGCGTGACCCACTGGCCCGCCTCGCTCTCACCGGCGACGGACTCGACGCGCTCTTCGCCCGCGTGATCGACCTCTCGGAACGCTGGTGCGGCGGTCGCATGGTCGTGACGGGCGGCGGCGGGTACGACGCCTGGCGGAGCGTGCCGCGCGCATGGGCCCGCCTGTGGGGCCGCCTGGCGCGGCGCGAGGTACCCGACGACCTCCCGGAGGCGTGGCGATCGAGCTGGGCGGAGCGCCTCGGGGCGACGCTCCCGGCCACGCTCGGCGAACGCGACCGTCCGGCGCTCGACCCGTCGGTCACCGAGCGCGCCGCGTCGCACGCGCTCGCCGTCGCGCGCCGCGTCAGCCAACGGCTCGCGCTGCTCGCGCGCGACGCGGACTGATCTCGGTCACACCGGTAGACTGCCGCATCTCGCCGGCGCACGCCGGCACGTACTGAGGTGACATCCATGCGCATCGCCTTCATCGGCCTCGGCACCATGGGCGGCCCGATGGCCGCCCGCCTCCTCGACGCCGGCTTCGACGTCTGCGTGCACAACCGCACCCGCGAACGCGAGGTGGCGCTCGCCGAACGTGGTGCCGACCGCGCGGCCACGCCCGCCGAGGCTGCCGCAGGCGCCGACGTGATCGTCACGATGGTGTCCGACACACCGGACGTCGAGGCGATCCTGCTCGGACCGGGCGGCGTCGCCGAGGGCGCCGCCGACGGTGCGGTCATCATCGAGATGAGCACGATCGCGCCCGAGGCGGTGCGTCGCATGCACGCCCAGTTGGCCGAGCAGGGCGTCGCCCTGCTCGACGCCCCGGTCTCGGGTGGCAGCGAGGGCGCCGTGAAGGGCACGCTGTCGATCATGGTCGGCGGCGACGCCGCCGTGCTGGACCGCGTCAGGAACGTGCTCGACGTGCTCGGTCGCACCATCACGTACGTCGGACCGAGCGGCGCGGGGCAAGTCGCGAAGGCGATCAACCAGGTGATCATCGCCGGCACGTACGCCGCCGTGGCCGAGGGGTTGACGCTCGGCATGGCCGCGGGCATCGACGTCGAGGCAGCGCATCGCGCCGTGGCCGGCGGCGCTGCCGGCTCGTGGGGCCTCACGCACCGCGGCCCGAACATGCTGCGCAACGACTACCCCCTCGGCTTCCGGCTGCGCCTGCATCGCAAGGATCTCGGCATCGCGCTCGAGACGGCGTCGACACTCGGCGTCCCGCTGCCCCTCGCCGCCTACGTGGCGCAGCTCGAAACGGGCCTCGTGCAGCGTGGGTACGGCGACGACGACGTCAGCGCCATCGCGAGGGTCGTGCGCGAGCAGGCGGGACTCGACGACTGACGGCGCCAACGATGACGGGCGCGCGGCTCAACCGGGCAAGCGCGCGACCGCCCACACCCGCGGGTCGCTCGCGTCTGCGCTCGCCCCATCGGGAAACGTGATCACGTCGACCGCTGTGAAGCCCGCGCCGCGAAGCGCCGCCTCGAGTTCATCCGGCGCATAGGGGCGCTCTTCGTGATACTCGACGAAGGCGCCGCGTGGCCCCCGACAATACGCGGCCACGCGCGCCCGGCGGCGGCCCGGATCCCAGGTGTGCTCCCAGCGGTAGTACACGTCGCCGGCCCAGCCCTCGGCCACGTCGTCCTCCCACAACGACTGCAGCCCCACGGCGGTGTTGACGTCGAACGCGAAGGCGCCCCCGGGCCCGAGATGCGCAGCGACGCGCTCGCACGCCATGGCGAGCTCACCGTCGCCGGTGAGGTTGTTGAGGGCGTCGAACACCGCGATCACGAGGTCGAAGCGCTCGCCGAGCGCCAGCGTGCGGGCGTCGCCGACGAGGTACCGGCCCCGCGGATCGCGGCGCCGGGCGGCACGGATCATCGCCTCGGACGGGTCGACGCCAACGACCTCGAAGCCGAGGTCGCGATACGGCTCGCCCGCCCGGCCCGTGCCGCAGCCGAGGTCGAGCACGCGCCGCCCCGACCAGCCGCACTGCACGAGTCGGTTTCGGACGAAGCCACACCAGGCGTCGTACGGGACGTCTTGCATGATCTCGTCGTAGACGTCCGCCAAGGCGCTGTACGGCGGCCGGACGGGCGCCTCGGACGGGGCCCTCACGGGCACCGCCAGCAGCCGCGGCCGACGGGCGGGCTTGGACACATCGTGGCCCAGGCCAACGTCACACTCCAGGCGTGTCGGTAGCCTGCTCGCAACCTTGAGGCCGGCGCTCCGCACCCCGCTGCCCCCCCGGCGGAGCGCCCTTCAAGGTTCTCGTGTGCCGGGCCCCAGAGCTGCGGCGCGTGCAGTGCTCCCCAGCGATCCGTGACGTCAGACATATGCGCAACGCATCCGGCGTCATGCTACCCGGTGACCGCAACTCCGACGCTTCGTGGGTGGTAGCGTGGCCGCATGATCGGCGTCGACCTCGGCACCACCACCGTGCGTATCCACCTCAAGGGCAAAGGTGTCGTGCTGCGTGAACCGGCGGTGATCGCCGTCATCAAGGGCACCACCGACGTCAAGGCCGTCGGTGAGGACGCCTACCGGATGCTCGGGCGTACCCCTGGCAACGTGATGGCAGTGCGGCCCATGGCCGACGGCGTGATCGCCGACTACACCCTCACCGAGATGATGCTCAAGGCGTTCATCCGGAAGGTGCTCACCGGGCCCGCGCGCTTCCTCCGTCCCACCATCATGGTCTGCATCCCGTCCGGCATCACCGAGGTCGAGAAGCGCGCCGTCGTCCAGGCGGTGCACGAGATCGGCGCGCGCAAGGCGTTGCTGATCGAGGAACCGATCGCCGGTGCCATCGGCGCCGGCATCCGCATCGAAGAGCCTGTCGGCACCATGGTGATCGACGTCGGTGGCGGTACCACCGACATCGCGGTGCTGTCGATGGGCGGCATCGTCGTCTCGGAGTCGCTGCGCATCGCCGGCAACCACTTCGACCGCGACATCATGGCGTTCGTCAAGGCGAAGCACAACCTGCTCATCGGCGATCGGACGGCCGAGGAGATCAAGCGCACCGTCGGGGCCGCGATGATCTCGGCCGGCGACGAGCTCGTCGACATGGAGGTGCGCGGCCGCGACCTGATCGATGGCATGCCGAAGACCGTCGTGGTCAGCACGGAGGACGTCGTAAGCGCCCTGCGCGACTCGCTCGACAAGATCGCGGTCGGCGTGCGGAAGGTGTTGGAGCAGGCCCCGCCCGAACTCGTGTCCGATGTGATCGAACGCGGGATCGTGCTGATCGGCGGCGGCTCGCAATTGCGCTCGCTCGACCAGTTCCTGCAGCGCATCACGAGCATCCCCGTCGCGCTCGCCGACAACCCGGTCGATTGCGTCGTGATCGGGACGTCGAAGGCGCTCGACATGGCGCACCTGTTGCAAGACGCCCGCAACAAGTACGACACGTACTGAGCCGACCACGACCACGGCCGCGCGTCCGCCTCGAAAGGGCTGGGCGCGCGGCCGTGGTCGTGGCAGCCGGCTTGCGGCCGGCCGTGGTCAGCTGACGTCGACGAGCGTGACGTCGAACGTCAGCGCCTTGCCCGCGAGCGGGTGGTTGGCATCGAGCGTGATGGCATCGTCGGCGACGGCAGCGACGCGCACCGGCATCGTCTGACCGTCTTGCCCGCGCAGGCCGAGCTCCATGCCGATCTCGGGCTCGAGCCCCTCGGGAAGCTGCTCGCTCGGCACCTCGAGGACGAGGTCCTCACGGTGATCGCCGTACCCGTCGGCCGGACCGATGCGCACGGTCTTGCTGTCGCCGACCTGCATACCGGCTACGGCCTCGTCGAAGCCGGGCACGACCTGCCCCGAGCCTACGGTGAAGGCGAGCGGGTCGCGGCCCTCTGAAGTGTCGAACACCGTGCCGTCGTCGAGCTTGCCGGTGTAATGGACGTGGACGGTGTCGCCGCTGGTGGCAGTGGCCATGGACGCCCTCCTTCCTGGCGCAACGGGTCCGCGTTGGGCCCGCGCACGCACGTCAGTACCCTACCGCTTGACCGTCCTTGCGATGGTCGGACCCGGCTACGTAGCCGCCGTGGTCGTCGCGCCAGATCAACTGGGCACCGCCGAACCCGAACGACTCGTCGGGCGCGGATCGCTGCACCACGTGGCCGACGTCGGCCAGTGCCTGCGCGACCCCATCGGACACGCCGGCCTCGAGGGCGACGCCGCGACCACCCGTGACGCGCCAACGTGGAGCGTCGCTGGCAGCCTGTGGGTTCTGGTGGTGGACGACCATCCGGAGCGTCATCTGAACGTGCCCCTGCGCCTGCATCATGCCGCCCATGACGCCGAAGGCGCAGCGAGCGTCGCCGGCGTGCGTCAGGAAGCCGGGGATGATGGTGTGGAACGGACGCTTGCCGCCGCCGACCCGGTTGGGATGGCCCGGCGTGAGCACGAAGCCCGCGCCCCGGTTCTGGAGCGCGATCCCCGTCTGGGGCACCACGACGCCCGAACCGAAGCCGGCGTAGTTCGATTGGATGAAGCTGACCATGCGGCCAGCCGCATCGGCGGTGCTCAGGTAGACCGTGCCGCCAGGGCGTGGCGTGCCGTGCCCGGGATCGGACGCGCGCCCGGGGTCGATCGACGCGGCGCGCGTCGCCAGGTAGTCGGCGTCCAACAGGTCGGCCGCGCGCACCTCGGTCATGTGTTCTGGATCGGCGATCCAACGCTCGGCGTCCGCGAGGGCGAGCTTCATCGCCTCGATCTGGAGGTGCAACCAGGGTGCGCTGTCGAGTTCGTGGTCGCGCAGATCGGGCCGATGGCGCAGGATGCCGAGAGCGATCAGCGCCGCGAGCCCTTGACCGTTCGGTGGGATCTCGTGCAACTCGTGCTCACCCCAGTGGGTGCGGATCGGCTCGACCCACTCCGGCCGGTGCTCTGCGAGGTCGGCGTGGTCCAGCAGCGCACCGTTCGCGCGCGCGTGGGCGACGATCGCGTCGGCCAGGTGACCGCGGTACAAGGCCTCGCCGCCCGTCTCGGCGATGCGCTCGAGGCTACGGGCCTGCTGCGGGAAGCTCCAGATCTCCCCCGCCGACGGTACCCGGCCCGCGGGCGCGAAGTCCCGCTGCCAGTCCGGCTGGTCGGTGTACGTGCGACGGCTCATGTCCCAGCCGCGGGCGATGATCGGCGACACGGCGAACCCCTCATCGGCGTAGCGCACGGCGTCCTCGAGGAGGCTCGCGAACGGCAGCGAGGCGAAGCGTTCGTGCAGCGCGACCCAACCCGACACGGCACCCGGGACGGTGACCGTGTCCCAGCCGCGGTACGGCATGGCGTCGTGAGCGCCGAAGCGCTCCGGCGTGAGCGAGCGCGGACTGCGGCCGGAGGCGTTGAGGCCGTGGAGGCGCGCTCCGTCCCAGACGAGCGCGAAAGCGTCCGAGCCGAGGCCGTTGCCGGTCGGCTCGACCACGGTGAGCACCGCGGCGGCAGCGATCGCGGCATCGACGGCGTTGCCACCGCGCTGGAGCGCGCGAAGCCCCGCTTGGGCGGCGAGCGGCTGCGAGGTGGCGACGACATTGCGCGCCATGACGGGCATGCGTTGCGAGGCGTAGGGCGTCGTGAAGTCGAGCGTCATGATGGGGACTCCTGATCGGGCGCTGGCGCCCCGGGTTGAGGATCGTCGCCGGGCGTCGTGTCCGCGGCGGCCACCCGCGCCGCAGCGCCAGTGAGCAAGAAGCCGAGCACGTAGCCGGTCGACACCACGGCCGCCATGGCCACCAGGTAGACCGGGCCCTGACCCGACACGAGGAGCAAGACCCCGAACCAAGCCGGGATCGAGAACAGGACCGCCGCGGCGATGATGCCCGAGAGCGCGCCCTGGCGCCCGCCTGCACGTACCGTGGCCCGTCCCAGCAGCCACCCGAGCGGCAGGTGGAAGATCGCCATGACGAGCAGCACCACGGACACGATGTCGTTCGGAGCGCCGCGACTCGGGATGAGGGTTGCGAGGAGCAGGCCCACGAGCAGCGCCAGCAGCACCTGGCCACCGAACACGGCCAGGTAGACGAGCCGCAGCAGCGCCGCGGCCTCGAACGCGTCGGGCGGTGGTCCGGAAGCGAAGCGGCGCAGACGTTCGATCACGCCCGCGCCCTCACCGGCACCGAGGCGCTCAGTGCGCCTCGGCGTCCGGGTCGTAGGTGGTGCCGATGATCCAGCGACCGAGCATGATGAACCCCGCGGACACGGCCACGAGACCCGCCAGCACCAGCATCGCGTAGACCATGATCGAGATGAATGTGCTCACGTCGTCCTCCGGGGCGTCATCGTACCCGACGGGCGAGCGCGACGAACCGTGTGGACAACCACACCGCTGCAACGGCCAGTCCCGCCACGAGTCCGTACCACAGCCCAGCGCCCTCGAGGCCGAGACCGAAGGCGAGCACGGCACCCGATCCGAGACCGACCAGCCAGTACGACACCAGGGTGATCAGCATCGGCACGCGTGTGTCCTTGAGCCCGCGCAAGGCGCCGATGGCGGCGACCTGCAGGCAATCGACGAGTTGGAACAGGGCGCCGATGCGCAAGAACGTGGTCGCGAAAGCGACGAGGCCGGCGTTCGCAGGTTCGGCCACGTCGACGTAGAGGCCGATGACGAACTCTGGGGCCAACCAGTAGATGGCGGCCGTGATGCACATGACCGCCAGCGACAGCGTGATGCCCACACCACCCGCGGCGCGTACGCCGTCCGAGTCACCCCTGCCGACGGCATGGCCGACGCGCGCCGTCGTCGCCACGCCGAGGCCGAGCGGGATCATGAACGTGAACGACACCGTCTGGATGGCGACCTGGTGTCCCGCCAGGGCGGTCTGACCGACGATGCCCATCAGGACCGCCGTCACGGCGAACAGGCCGGTCTCGAAGCCGACGGTGAGGGCGATCGGCCACCCGAGCCGGGCGATCTCGCCGACCTGCTCGCGCCGCAGGCGCGCCCAGCGCAAGACCGGGTGGAGCGGATCGCGCCGAACGACGTGGATGGCGAGGAGCACCGCCATGAGCGTGTACACGATGGCGGTGGCGTAGCCCGTTCCAACCAGACCGAGCGCCGGGAAGCCCCAGCGTCCGAACATCAGCGCGTTGTTCGCGAGCACGTTGGCGCCGATGCCGGCGAAGCTGATGAGCATGATCGGGCGCGTGTGACCGGCGCCCTCGAGGAACGCCCGCAGCGACACGTAGAGCATGAACCCGGGCACGCCCCAGGCGACCGCCCGCAGGTATCCCGTCGCCAGATCGGCCGTCGCGGGGTCTTGGCCGAGGCGCGTCAGGAGCGGTCCGGCCGACCACAGGAGCGCCATGGCGATGGGTGTCAGCAGGGCGGCCAGGACGACGCCGTGACGCGCGACATCGGCGGCGCGCTCCGGCCTGCGGGCACCGACGGCCTGCGCGACGAGCGGTCCGACGGCGAAGAGGATGGAGCCTGCCACGATGGAGACGAAGAAGAAGAGCATGCTGCCGAGCGCTATGCCGGCGAGCGAGGCCGGTCCGAGCCGACCCACCATCAACGTGTCGACCAGGCCCATGCCGTTCTGGGCCATCTGCGCCAGCGCCAACGGGAGCGCGATGCGCAGAAGAGGGGGGGCCTCACGAACCCACGCGTCGAGCACGCGCCATCCTAGCCCGTGCCGGGTGGACCGGCGCTGGCCGCCCGGCACGGGCTAGGATGGCGTACCCTTCTCATGCCGGCCGCGGTAGCGTGGTCGAATGCTGCGACTCATCGCCGTGGTCCTCATCCTGACGCTGGCCACACTGACGGCCCTCTTGCAGTTCGGTGTGCTGCCGAACCCCTTCGACCGAGCGCCCGCCGTCCCGCCGGTGCCACCGCTCCTGACATCGCTCGAGGCCGCCGACAGCGACGGCGTGGTGGCCGCCCTCGAGGCAGGCGCCGACCCGTCGCAGGTCGACGCCAACGGTCGCACGGCGCTCATGGTCGCCGCCCAGCACGCAGGGCCGCCGGAGCTCGAGGCGCTGCTCGCGCACGGTGCGGACGTCGACGCCCGCTCGGCGGACGGGATGACCGCGTTGATGCTCGCGTTGCGGCACGCTCGCACGTCGGAGGTGCCGCTGCTGCTGCTCAACGCCGGCGCCGACCCGACGCTGACCGACGCCGCCGGCAACGGCATGCTGCACTTCGCGGATCAGAACAGCGCCGTTCGCAACAGCGGCCTGTACCCGCGTTTGCAGGAGTTGACCCAACTACCGTTCTTCTCGGGCTGGCCGAGCGCCTACGTCGTGCCGGTGCCGGGCTCGACGCTGAGTTCACGCGCCGCGCACTGGCCGGCGGCTCCGCGTGCCTACCGCAACGGCATCCACGAGGGCTTCGACTTCTACGACGGGGCCGTCTCCGGTGCGCCCATCGCGTACGGCACGGCGATCGTGGCGATGGCCTCGGGAACGGTGGTCCGCGCCGACCACGGTTACGTCGAGATGACGCGCGCCGAGTACGACGATGTCATCTTGGCGTCGCGTACCGTCATGATCACGCCTGAGGACATGCTCGATCGCCTGCGCGGGATGCAAGTGTGGCTCGAGCACCCGGGCGGCTTCGTGACGCGCTACGCGCACCTCTCGGACATCCCACCTGAGGTCCAGGTCGGCGAGCGCGTCACGCAGGGCCAAGTCGTCGGGTTCACGGGCAACTCGGGCACCGTCGAGGCCGCGGACGGGACGCAGGACGACCCACACCCCCACGTCGAAATCTGGCGCGCGGACGAGTACCTGGGACAGGGACGCGAACCGGCCGAGATCTTCGAGATGGCGCGCCAGTTGTTCGGCAGCCGCGGCCTGCCACCGCGCTGGGGACCCTGAGGCGCTCGGTCCCCAGCACGGTCGGTCAGATCAGCTGTTCGTGATCTCGATCTTGCGGACCTTGGCCTCGGCGACCTTGGCCATGCGCAGCATCAGCATCCCATCGTGGACGCTGGCCTGAACGCCGTCCACGTCGACGTTTGCCGGCAGGCGGACGGTTCGGGTGAGTGCGCCTCGCGGGATCGCCTGGAGCCAGTAACGACGCTGCTCGTCCTCCGGGATGGCCGGGAGGCTGGCGCGGATGCTGAGCTGGCGCCCCTCGACGCTGATGTCGAGGTCGTCGGCCTTGACGCCCGGCACGGCGAGTTCGATGACGAGTTCGTCGTCGTTCTCGAACAGGTCCATCGGGTAGTTGGCGTCGTCGCGGTTGCCGACGCTGCCGCCGAGGTCTTGGAAGAGCCGGTCGATGGCGCTGAACGGATCGTCGCCGAGCGTCCAACGGG
>PWQI01000382.1 GCA_003556805.1 Trueperaceae bacterium
GCCCTTCGTGCGAGCAGCGTCATCTCGTGCCATCACGACCTCCCTTCATCGCGCCGCGGCGCTCGGCCAGCTCGACCATGATCCCCTTCAGGTGCGCGGGCGACAGCCGCAGTGCGCTCGCCAGCGCCTGGACGGCCGCCGCCTGCGCCGAGGTCATCGGCCCGTCGGCCGTGGCGACGTGCAGAATGGCCGCCATGAGCCCCTCACGGGCTTCGGGCGTGAGCGTCGGGTCGACGTGCGCCAGTCCCCGCGCCGCGCGCAGAGGGTCGCGCGACTCGGCTGCGAGCGCGGCTGCCGCCGCCCCTGGTTCCAGCGGGCGGCCATGGATGGCCGACATCGCCTGCGCGGCGAGATCGACCTCGCGCGCCGACGCGACCGGACCCCGCAGCACCGCGGCCAAGGCCGCCACCGTCGCCGTCGCCACGGCGGCGCGAAGCTCGTCCTGATCCTGGGTCGCGCCGTCCAGCACGCTCGGCGCGAACGCCGCGCGACAGCCCTGGCACTCCACGTACGCCCTCGCAGGTCCCAGCTTGAGCAGCGGCACCCAGTACAGGTGGGCGTGGTGCTGCGCGCGCAGGAGTGCATAGGGCCGCCGTGTGCCACAGCGCGGGCAGTCGAACTCGCCCTCGCTCAGGCGCTTGCGCACCGTCCGCGAACCGAAGAAGAGGAACGGCATCGGTGCACCATGCTACCCGCGATCGACCACTCAACCCAGCCAGAGCACGAACCAGAGGACGACGCCGACG
Organism: Trueperaceae bacterium; assembly: GCA_003556805.1. GTDB lineage: Bacteria > Deinococcota > Deinococci > Deinococcales > Trueperaceae > CSSed10-48. The sequence goes on from PWQI01000382.1 coordinate 747, forward strand.
AGGAGCATCGCCAGACCCACCACGGGGAGCTCACGCATGCCGGACTCTGCAGCGGCGAGGAAGCGGCCGAGGCGGCCCCTGAAGCGCGCCGTGCGCGGCGCGCGCACGGCGCTGGGTGCGGCGGGCGCACGGGTGCCTGCGGCCAACCGCTCCGCCCACACGACCACGTCGCCTTCCGGAAGGCGCAGTCCGGGTCGACCCGTAGCGCGCGCTGCGACGACCAGGGCCAGCGCGAGCAGCAGTGGCCACGTCGCGGCCCACGAGCCGCTCACCGAGGGCGCCACGAGCAGTCCGGCCTGGGCCGCCCACACCCAGGGAACGGTCAGGGCCGCCAGCGTGAGCAGCGCCCAGGCCGGATGCAGGGCGGTGGCCTCGTCGCGCTGGAGCATCGCCAGGCGCCATGCGCGCCACATGATCAGCGCCGTCGCCGTCGAACTGAGCGCGACGAGCGTGTAGGCGACGTCCGGCAGCGCGCCCAGCTCGATACCGGTGTCGACGGCGCGCTTGAGCCACGTCTTCGCCAGGTAGCCGGTGGTTAGCGGTGCGGCCGCCAGCGACAGTGCCGGCAGGGCCAGCAGCAGGGAGCGTGCTCGCGAGGCGCCGGGGGCGCAGCCGCAGGCCAGGAACAGTGCGGCCTTGGTCAGACCGTGGTGCAGTGCCAACAGGCCGAGCGCCGCGAGCGCCACGCCACCGTCCGCAGCGAACGCGAGCGCTGCGTACGCGACCAAGACCAGGCCCATCTGGCTGATGGTCGAGTACGCCAGCACGGTCTTGAGCTTCGCCTGGGTGAGGCCGAGCAGCGCCCCGGCGAAGGCCGTCATCAGGCCCAGCGCGAGCAGCCATGGCGCGGCCGCTGCGGCGTCGATCCCCTGGACGGGAGCGAGTTTGAGCCAGCCCAACAGGCCGGCCTTGACGATCACGCCCGACAGGATGGCGCTGGCGGGAACGGGGGCGATGGGGTGGGCGAGTGGCAACCACACGTGCAGCGGCACGATGCCGAGTTTGACGGCGAAGCCGACCAGGAGCAGCGCGCGCGACGCCTCGAGCCCGGCAGCGAACTCGGGTGTGGCGAGCAGCGCCAACTCGACGTTGCCGTAGAAGCCCGCCAGGACGAGCACGCCGGACACGATCGCGGCCTCGCCCGCGAACGCCAGGACCAGGTAGATGCGACCGGCGCGCCAAGCGGCGTCGCTGCTCGCGTGGACGATCATCAAGTACGCGGCCAACGACACGGCGACGTAGCCGAGGTAGAAGGCCGCGAGCGACTGGGCGAGCACCACGAGCACCATGCCCCACAGGCTGAACGACCAGCCGAGCCAGAACCGACGCGTATCGCCGGTAACGGTGTCAAATGCGAACCACGCCGCTAGCGACCAGGCGACGGCCGTGAGCACGGCGTACGGCGTGACCCACGGCTCGATCCCGAGCTGCAAGCCCAGGAGCGCCCACTGCCAGTCGGCCTGCTCGCGGCTGAGCAACGGCAACAGCAGCGCCGCCGAGGCGAACGGCGCCAGGCGCCGCCCGAGCGCAGCCGGTCGCCCGCTCCGCGTCGCGAGGAGCGCCGTGAAGAGCGGCAGGACCACGGCCACGGCGACCGTCATGGCACGTACCCCCGCACGATCTCCGTCGCCCAATCCAACGGGCTGTACGACGAACCAGCCAGGACACCGAAGGCGATGGTGCAGAAGGCGGTGAAGAGCGCCGGTGCCACCAGGCCGAACACCACCAGACGACTCGGCGTCGTACCACCCGGCCAGCGCTCGGGCGCCGGCCGCAGCCACATGCGAGCGATCAAGGGCAGGAAGTAGGCGGCGTTCAGGAGCGTGCTCGCGACGAGCACGCCCACCACCCACAGCTGCCCCGTCGCGACCGCGCCGGCGCCGAGGTACCACTTGCTGACGAACCCCGCCAGCGGCGGCAGACCGATCATGCCGAGCGCTGCGACCGAGAAGGCACCGGCGCTCCACGGCAGACGTCGCGCGAGCCCGTCGAGCTGGTCGATGCGCGTGACGCCCAGGAGAGTCGCGAACGTGCCGGCACAGAAGAACATGGTGATCTTCATGACGCCCTGGTGCACCAGGTGGACCATGCCGCCGACGGTCGCAAGGGCGCCGCCAACGGCGATGCCGAGCGCGATGTACGACACCTGACTCACCGTGGAGTACGCCAGGAGCTTCTTCAGGTCGTCCTGCAGCAGCGCGACGATCGACCCGTAGACGATCGTGATCGAGGCCGCGACGGCGAGCGCTTGCGCCAAGCCGAGATCGCTGGTGAGACTCGCGCCGAACACGTCCTCGACCAGGCGCACGAGCCCGAACGCGCCGGCCTTGACGACCGCCACCGCGTGCAGCAGCGCGCTCACGGGAGCGGGGGCCACCATCGCCCGCGGCAACCAGGCGTGCAACGGCACGATCGCCGCCTTGACGCCCATCCCGATCGCGACGAGCACGAAGATCGCCTGCAGCGCACGGGTCTCGTCGAGGTCGACCAGCGCCAGGCTGCCGCCTGCGATGAAGTCCTGCGGCCCCGCGAGCGCGTAGAGCCAGATCAGGCCGAGCAAGAAGAGTGCGCTGCCGCCCAGCGTGTACACGAGGTACGTGCGCCCCGCCCGCACGGCGGCCCGGCTACCGGTGTGCACCACCAACGGCCACGTGGCCAGCGTCAACAGCTCGTAGAACACGAAGAAGGTCAGCAGGTTGCCCGCCATGGCGATGCCCATCGTCGCCGTGACGCAGATGCTGAAGAACCCGAAGAAACGCGCCCGGTTGCTCGAGCGATGCAGGTACGCGATGGCGTACACCGTGGTCACCAGCCACAGCGCCGCCGACAGCGACGCGAACAGCACCGACACCGAGTCGGCCCGCAGGACCAGGTCGAAGCCGGGGACCAAGGCGAAGCGGAACTCGGGCACGGAGCCACCGACCACGAGGATGGCGATCCACAGCACCAGCGCGAGCTTCACGACGGCGGCTGCCAGGTTGAGGACCGTGCGCAGGCGCTGTTGGTGCTCCCCCAACACCGCGATCGCCAGCCCGGCGAACAGCGACACGAGCACCACCACGAGCGGCAGCGGATGCAGCGTGGTCTCGATCGCCACTGGCGTCACGGCGCCATCCCAGGCGGCAGTCCCAGGTCGATCAACGAGAGCACGGGGGCCGACGCGATGCCCAGCACGATGGCCAGCACCGCGAGCGCCAGCGCGGCGACGGAGGTGGCGCCGAAGCGGCCTCGCGGCGTTGTCCCAGGCCGGCGGACGCTGCTGGCTGGGCGCGGCTGGGCGTACGCCAGGGCGACGACGCGGAACACGTAGACGGCCGCGAGCAAGCTCCCGGCACTGATGACCGCAACCCACCCCCAGCCTTGCGACTGCCAGGCGGCCTCGAGCAGCATCCACTTGGCGACGAAGCCGCCGCTCGGTGGCAGACCCATGATGCTCACGCCGGCGAGGGCGAACGCCAGCACGTTGACCGGGTAGCGCTGGTCGGCGCCCACGAGGCGCTGCAGCCGGTCGCTGCCCAACGCGGCCAGCAGGTTGGCCGCGGCCAGGAACATGGCGGCCTTCGCGACGCCGTGCGCCAGCACGTGGAAGGTGACGGCCCGGAACGCGGCGGTCGACGCGAGCGGGAAGAGCAGCATCACGTAGCCGAGCTGTGCGACGGTCGAGTAGGCCACGAGCATCTTCAGGCGCGTCTGCACGATCGCGGCGATCGACCCGTACACGATCGCCACGGCGCCGAGGAGCCCGAGCACGAATGCCGCCAGCCCATCGTCGAGCGCGCCTCCCGCCCAGAACCACAGCCGGATCAAGATGTACAGCGTCACCTTGACGACCAGCGCAGACAGCACGGCGCTCACGGGACCGGGGGCCTTGCCGTGCGCCGCGGGCAACCACACGTGCAGCGGCACGATCGCGGACTTCACCAGCAGGCCCGTGATCATCAGAGCGAGCGCGGTGGTCGCGAGGGCACCTTCGCCCAGCCGCTCGCCCACCTGGTACAGGTCGAGCGTACCGGTCTGGCCGTAGAGGAGCGCGGTCGCGAGCAGGTAGAACAGCGACGCCATCAGGCCGAGCAGCAAGTAGCGCATCGCGGCCCGCATCGCCGCAGGCGCTCCGCCGATCGCGATCATCGCGACGGCCGTCAGCGTGACCAACTCGAGGGTCACGTAGAGGTTGAAGAGGTCCGCCGACAGGAAGAGGGCGTAGACGCTGGCGACCAGGATCAGCCACATCGGCCAGAAGCGCCGGCCCGCATCGCTGGTGCTGGGGAAGCTCGCCAGCGCGTGCAGGCTGACGAACGCCACCACCACGAACGTGAGCCACGCCATCGTGAGCGAGAAGCCGTCCGCGCGCCAGGCGATCCCGAGCGGCGGCGCGGCACCCGCGAGCGCCACCTCGACGACCTCTCCACCGAGCACGGCGGCGGTGACGACCCACAGCGCCGGGGCGGTGAGCGCGATACCGGCGAGCGCCAGCGCCGTCGTCGCGCGCGGCGGGGCCACGATCACGGCCAGTGCGGCGACGAGCGGTGCGAACACCAGGACGGCGAGGGCGTCAGGCGCCATCGTCGTCCTTCGCTCGGAGGCTGACGAGGCCGGTCTCCTGGACCAGCCGCACCAAGAGCGCCAACGCGAACGCCGTCGCGGCGACGGCGATGACGATGCCGGTCAGCACGAGGGCCTGCGCCACGGGATCGGGACCCTCGGGGGTCGTTCCGGCGACGGTCAGCATCGTCACGAACACGGCGCTGCTCATCACGTTGAGCGCGAGCAGCTTGCGCATCAGATGGTTGGCGACGATCAGGCCGTACACACCGGCACCGAAGACGGCGGACGCCGCCAGCACGTACACGACCTCCGTGCTCACGAGCCCTCACCTCGGAGACCGCGAGCGCGCGCGAACAGCAGCGTCATCGTCAGCGCGATCGAGAGCATCATCGCCGTCTCGATCAGGTACACGGCCCACGTGCCCGTGAGCGTCATCGGGGCGTGCCCGACGAACCCGGCGCCCGCTCCCACGAGCACGAAGGCTGCCAGGCCAGCGACCACCAGGAGCCGCGTCGCGAAGCCCGCCACGGCGGTCGGCCGAAGCGTGCCCGTCAAGACCATGAGGACCCCACAGCCCGTCAGCACCGCGCAGGCCTGGAACGCGCCGCCGGGCGCGTCGGTGCCGGCCAACAACAGGTGGACCGCCACGAGCAGCGTGATCGGCGCGACCACGGTGAGCAGCGATCCGACGAGCGGCGTCCGCCGATCGACGCGGTGGACGCGACCGGGCCGGGCGTCCCCCAGCACCGTCCAGGCGCCGAGCAGGGCGACGAGCAAGACGGCCATCTCGAGCATGGTGTCGAGACCACGGAACACGAGCAGCACGCCGGTGACGGCGTTCCCGAGGCCGGTACCGGGCAGCGCCTCCAGCACCGCGTCGCCGGCGGCGTCCGGCACGCGCTCGATGCCGAGCGCCGCGAGGCCGATGACGGCGACGAGCGAGCCGGTGAGCACCGCGACGACGAGCGCCACGCCGGGACGACGGCGCACCGGGCGCTCCTCCGTGTCGGCGCCGATGCTGCGGTACGCCATCAGCATCAACGCGCCGGTGAGGCCGGCGCCGATGGCCGCCTCGGCCAACGCCAGGTCGGGGGCGCCGAGGCGCGCCCAACTCAGCGCCACCAGCAGGCCGAAGAGGATGAACAAGACGATGTCCCTGAACAGGGAACCACCAGTCACGACGCGCAGGCTGAGGGCCACCAGCGCCAGACCGAGCATCATGTCGACGACGACCCCGACCGTCATCGCTCCGTCTCCCGCGACGCGTGCGGTTCGCCGGCATGGCGCGCGTGCCTGGCGATGAGGTGCGCCGACACGGCCGCCGCGACCAGACCGACCGACCAGACGACGATCAGCAAGAAGGCGACCTGCACGCTCCCCGCCAAGACGGCCAACCCGAGGCACACCAGCAGCAGGCCCTGGTTGTCGGCCTTGGTCAAGGCGTGCAGGCGGCTGTAGACGTCGGGAAAGCGCAGGAGACCGATGGTGCCGGCGGCGTAGAAGACACAGCCCGCGATCACCAGCACCAGACCCACCGTCTCAATGGCGCCGTTCACGACCGCTCCTGATCGCTCGGTGTGCCGACGAAAGCCAGGGTCACGATGGTCGCGAGCACCACGAACAGCAGCGCGACCGTGCGCAGCGAAGCGTCGCCGAGCCACTGCGCCATGATCAGCAACAAAGCCACCGTCGTGGAGCCGAACAGCAACACGGCGAGCATGCGGTCTGCGGCGGTCGGACCGGCACCGATGCGCCACAGTCCAGCCAGCAGGTTCAGCAAGAGGAACACGACCGCCAGCCCCAGGACGGTGGCGGTCACGGGAGCGGCCCCCGATCGTCATCCCGCGTCGGGCCGTTCGCAGGTTCGCTCGGCGTCGGCGTCACGGCACCCTCGTCGACGCCGAAGAGCGCCCGGATCCGCGTGTGCAGCGTCGTCACCGAGCTCAGCGCAGAGGCTGTGAGGGCGTGCACGACGAGCGTCTCGCCGTCGTCTTCGAGCTCCGCGCTCAGCGTGCCCGGCATGAGGCTGAGGATGCTGACCATGAACGTCCGGGGTTGCCCATGCGGCAGCTCGAGCGTGAAACGCCGGAACTGGGGCTCGATCGGGAGGCGCGGATCGAGCGCACGCCAGGCGACGTCGACGCCGCCGCGGAGCGAGCCGACGAGGAAGAACCCGAGGAAGGGGACGATCTGTCTCAACACCAACGGGCGTGGCCGGTTCACCGCCAGCCACGCCGCCAGGCCCGCTCCGGCGAGCGCGACGAGCACGCCCGCGAGCCACCGCTCCGTCCCGTTGAGGGCGAGCCACATGAGCGCCAACAGGACGAACACCTCGTACGCCCAGAGCACACGCTCACGTGCTGTCAGCGGTGGCCTGTAGCCAGGCTCGGATCGCATGGTGCATGAGGATACCCGAGTCAGGAAACCACGGGAATGGACGTCTGCCCGGGGGCGGTTACGCCCAGGCGCTGCCCGCGTGCGTCGACCACCACGACTGCGACCGAACGACGCTCACATCACCAGCATCGCCAGCGAGAACGCGAAGATCACCCACAGCGTCGGGCTGATCTCGCGGACCTTGCCGTTCAGCACCCGGATGACCACGTGGGCGATGAAACCGAAGACGATGCCCTCGGTGATGCTGTACGTGAACGGGATCGCGATCATCGCGATGAACGCCGGCACCACGACCTCGTAGTCGCCCCAGTCGACGTCGCGAAGCACGCTCATCATGAAGAGCCCGACGAGCACCAGCACCGGCGCGGTCGCCACGGCGGGAATCAGGCCGAGCAGCGGCGACAGGAACATGAAGGGGAGGAAGAGCAGGCCAGCGACGACGGCCGTGAGACCCGAGCGGCCGCCCTGCTCGACACCTGCGGCCGACTCGATGTAGGCCGTGCCGGGCGACGAACCGAACAGACCGGAGATCGTGGTCGACACGCCATCCACCAGCAGCGCCTTGCCGGCGTTCTTCGGATGCCCGTCCTCGTCGACCAGGCCGGCGACCTTGGTGACACCGACGAAGGTCGAGATCGAGTCGAACATGTCGGTGAAGAGCAGCGCGAAGATCGGCGCGATCAAGCTGGCCGACAGCACGCCCACCAGGTCGAGCTGGAGGAAGGTGCCGAGCGACGGTGCGGCGACGATCGCGTCCGGCACGAAGACCACGCCCTCGAGCCAGCCGAACGTCTGGGCGAGGAAAGCCAGGAGCGACACGGCCAGGATCGAGAGGATGAGCGCGCCGGGGATCTTGCGGATCAGGAAGAAGGCGGCCAGCACCAGGCCGATGAAGAACAGCACGAAGCTCGCGCTGAAGCCGCCGAAGCCCACGACCGTCGCCGGCGAGGCGACGATGACGCCGGCGTTGATCATGCCGATGAGGGCGAGGAACAGGCCGATCCCGGCGGCGACGCCGATGCGCACGCCGGTCGGTACGGCTCGCACGATCTTCTCGCGCACGTTCCACCCCGGCCACGACAGTGCGATGAACACCAGGCCCGACACGAACACGGCGGCCAACGCCGTCTGCCACGACAGGCCCTGGCCCAGCACGAGGGTGTAGGCGAAGTAGGCGTTGAGACCCATACCGGGTGCGAGCGCGATCGGGAGCTTGGCGTAGAGGCCCATCAGGACGCTCGATACCGCAGCGACCATGACGGTCGCGAAGAGCGCGCCGTCGAGCGGCACGCCGGCATCCCCGAGGATGAGTGGGTTGACGACGATGATGTAGGCCATCGTCAGGAAGGTCGTGAGGCCCGCCAGCGCCTCCACCCTCACGCTGGTCCCGAGCGCTCGCAAGTCGAAGAACGCATCCAATCGCTGCTTCACGACGTGCCC
>PWQI01000136.1 GCA_003556805.1 Trueperaceae bacterium
GGGATCTCGACCAGCCGCCACTCGCTGGTGTCGTCACGGAAGCGATGGAACCAGCGCTCGGCGCTGTCGCCCGTCGCGTTCGGGTTGCGGTTGTCGAACAGGTCGACCTGGACGGTGTCGCCGCTACCCGGACCCTTGTACCAGAAGCGCAGGCCCACGTAGGGGGACAGGTCGCGGCCGGTCCAACTGGTCATGGCCGCGTCGGCGAAGGCCTGCGTGAAGCCGCCCCACGACGCGATGCGGTGGTCGATCTGCAGCACGTGCTCGGTATCCTCCTGGTCGGGCAGCGCCAACGCGTCGCCGGGTTCGACCGTGACGGCCGAGAGCGCCAACGCGCCGCCGCCGTCTTGCCAGGTCACGAAGCCGATGCCGTTGCCGAAGGCGTCGGTGCCGCTGGGCACACCGTCGCTGAGGTCTGCGAGCCGCAGTGCGGGCTCGTCCTGGGCCATCGCCAACGCGACGAGGCCGGTCAGGGCGATGGTCACGAGGAGTGCCAGGAAGGTCGGGAAGCGTCTGGTCATGGGTGGCTCCTTCCAACGGTGGTGCGTGAGGGGTGCTCGGCAGCGCAATGGGCAGCGAGCGTGAGCCACGGCGACACGTCCGTGGCCTCGCCGTAGCGCAGGCCGTACCCGCGCGGGAACAAGGGCGCGTCGCAACCGTCGGTCGGCAACGCGTCCAGATCGAAGGGCAGCTGCGCGACGCTGCGCGGCCACGTGTACGGGAGGGTGCCGACGGCCTCGCGCTCCCCGAACAAGACGTCGGCGACGCCGTCGCCTTCGGAACCGGGCAGCCAGGCGGCGACGAAGGCGTCGGCCAGCTGCAGCTCGTGTTCGATCACGAGCGGGCGGCCGGACACCAGCACCACGACCAGCGTGTCGACCCGAGCGCGCAACCGCTCGACCGCGATCGCGTCGGCGAGGGAGAGCTCCAGCGTGGCGTCGTCTCCGAACCACTCGGCGTAGGGCACCTCGCCGACGACGGCGATGCCGAGCTCGGCGCGCTCCGGTGCCGCGTCGGCCCCCTCGAACCGGCCTCGGGCATCGAAGTGCAGCGTGGTAGCGGGGCCGAAGCCGGCCCGGAGACCCTCGAGGATGGTGGTGCCCGGCGTCAGCGACGCGGTCGAGCCTTGCCACTCGATGGTCCAGCCGCCGGACTGCATGCCGATGCTGTCCGCGGCGGAGCCGACGACGAGCACGGTCTGCGCGGCATCGGCGCTCAGCGGCAGCGCAGCGGCGTCGTTCTTGAGGACGACCAGCGTCTTCGCGACGGCCTCGCGAGCCAGCGCGCGGTGCTCGTCCGACCCGACCAAGGCCTGCAGCGCATCGTCACCGAACGGCCGTTCGAACAGGCCGAGCTCGAACTTGACGCGCAGGATGTTGGCCACCGCCTCGTCGATGCGCTCCAGCGTGACGTCGCCGCGCTCCACGGCACGCAGCGTGGCCGCGATGAAGCGGCGGTGGTCGTACGGGACCATGTTCATGTCGACGCCGGCGGCGATCGAGAGGGCCACCGCCCGGTCGTAGTCCCGCGCGACGTCGTCGACGCCCGCCCAGTCCGAGACGACGAAGCCATCGAAGCGGAGCTCGCCACGCAACACGTCACGGAGCAGGTAGGCGTGCCCATGCATCGGCACCCCCTGCCAGCTGGAGAACGACACCATCACGCTGCGGGCGCCGTTCGCCACGGCGTCCAGGTACGGTGCCAGGTGCACGCGACGCAGCGTGGCCTCGTCGACCTGGGTGTCGCCCCGGTCGAGCAGGCCACCGGACATCGGCGAGGTGTTGAAGGCGGTGCCGCCGTCGCCCACGAAGTGCTTGGGCGTGGCGAGCACCGTGTCGGGCGCCGCCAGGTCGTCGCCCTGGAGGCCGCGCATTGCGGCGAGCGCCAGGCGCGTGACCAGGTCCGGGTCCTCGCCGTAGCCTTCATACGTGCGCCCCCAGCGGATGTCGCGCGGCACCGCCAGGACCGGCGCGTAGTTCCAGTGGATGCCGGTGGCGAGCATCTCGAGGGCGGTGGCACGCGAGATCGCCTCCACCAGGTCCGGATCGTCCGCCGCGCCGAGGCCGACGTTGTGCGGGAAGACCACCGCACCTACCAGGTTGGCGTGCCCGTGCACGGCGTCGACGCCGTAGAGCAACGGGATGCCCAGGCGCGTAGCGAGCGCGGCCTCCTGGTACCCCCGCACCATCGCGGTCCAGCCGGCGACGGTGTTGTCGCCGGGTGGGTAGCCACCCCCGCCGCTCAGGACGGCGCCGATCGCGTAGCGCTCGACGTCGGCGGGGCCGATGCTGCCGCGCTCGATCAGCGTCATCTGGCCCACCTTCTCCTCGAGTGTCATGCGCCCGAGCAGGTCGGCGACGCGCTCGTCGATGCCTAGGGCTGGGTCGAGGTAGGCGGGCGGGGTGTCCTGGGCGGCGGCCGGCCCGGGCACGAACGCGAGGAGCGCGACGAACCCGGCGATCGACAGGGCCCTGACGCAGCGTGTGGCGAGCGACGGCCACCGCGTCACGACGAGCGCCTCGTAGCAGCCACGGGCTCGGCTGTCGCCGAGCCGGGCGTGGGGCCGGACCCGGACGCGGCCGCCGCCGCGCCATCGGCCTCGATCAGCGCGGCAACTGGCACGGCCACCTCGATTCGGGAGACGGTCCCGGTGCGCCCGAACACCTCGCGGCTGGTGGCGTGGTCGAGGAAGGCCCCCTCGAACGCCTCGGTGCTGCCGTCGCGAAGCACCGCCGAGACGCGCGCGTCGCCGGCGTCGAGCCGGTAGACCACCGGCACGTGGCACATGGTGAACGCCAGCGTGCCGCGCTCGAGCGACAGGTCCTCGTGACCCGCGTGGGTCGGGACACGGGTCAGGGCGGGCTCGGCCAGGAACTCCGCGCGCGGCAAGAGCTCTGGGGCGAAGCCCAAGCGCCCCTCGTGCACCTCGACGCCGAGCTCTCCGAGCCGGGCCAGCACGTCTTCCTTGACCTGCCCCGTCATGCCCGGCTGCTGCGCGCCGGCGTGGGCCGGGGTGTGTGAGTAGGGGTCGAGTGGGACGGCGCCGAAGACCTCGGGGGGCTTGTGGAACCCGAGGCCTGCGCGCACGTCGTGATACGCGGCCGCGAGCGCCGCGAGGCGTTCGTGCGGCTCTCCCGCCGCCCGGGCACGCTGGTAGGTCTCCTGGACCGCGAGCAGCAGCTTCGAGACCATGTGCCAGTAGATGCTGCCGAGTCCCTCGTACGCGAAGAAGGTGCCGGAGCGGCCCGTGAAGGCGTCATGGTCGAAGACCTCTTCGAAGGCGCGTGCGACCGCCGAGCCGTGCGCGTCGACGAGGTGGCGCCACGGCTCCTCGCGTGCGAGCTCGGCCAACGCGCGGCGGACGTCCTTGGCGTTGCGGAACGAGCCGTGGAAGTGCACGTCGCCCCGCTCGTCGCGTACCACGATGCGGCGGTCGCCCCGCTCGAGCAGGGCCGTGAGCAGCGGCGAGGCGGCCACGCGCTCCGCCGACACGCGGTTCTTCTGCAAGAAGCCGGGCAGGTCGCGGTCGGGGTACAGCACGTAGCTGTGCTGGTCGGCGCGGTAGAGCGGGCCGTGGCGCAGGCTGTGCAGCAGCTCCAGGGCCTCCTCGGCCGAGAGCAGGCCGGACGACAGGATCGCGACCTGACCCTCGAGCATCTCGCTCAAGTGCCGCACGCCCGCGCGGTCGTCCTCGATGGCGAGGACGTTGTAGGCGTGGTAGAGCGCATCGTCGCGGCGATTGGCGCGCAGCGTGTGCTCGAGGTACGCCTGGGCGAGCTCCAGCAGACCAGCCACCGTCGCTCCAGGCACCTCGCTCCGCTCACCCGAGAGGCCGCGCTCGTAAAGGCGCTCGCGGTAGGCGCTGCCGGCGGCGCCGAGGGCGTCCATGCAGGCCCGCCGGCGACGGTCGTCGAACTCCCCTTCGAGCGCGTCCGCGTGCGCGCGCAGGGCGCCGTCGACGTCACCGAGGAGGGTCGCGACCTCGCGTGAGACGCTGACGTCGCGGGCAGCCAGCAGGTCTTGCAAGAACACGACGCTGCGGTACAGGTAGGCGGTCGTGACGACCGACAGTCCCCGGCCCACGAGGGCGTTGTTGGCGTCGTTCCACTCGGGCCGCTGGGTGTTCATCCAGATGCCGCCCCCCGGCACGAGGTTCGCGAGTTTGACGAGCAGCAGGAGCAGCAGCTTCTCGGCCATCGACACGTGGACGACGGCGCCGTCGCTGTTCATGACGAGCCGTGCGTCGGTGCCTCCGCTCGCCACGGCGGCGTCGATGCGGCGGTGCCGTTCGTCGTCGAAGTCGATGGTGTCGTAGGGGTCGGCGAGCATGGCCTGGTAGGAGGCGATGCGGTAGGGGACGTCGGCGTGGCTGAAGACGCGCCGCTCCAGCAGCGCCTCGAGGGCGGCCGGGTCGAAGCGCTGCGAGGTCTCGAGCAACTTCTGGAGGTAGATGCCCTGGTGGTCGCTCCAGTAACCGATGTTGGCCCACGAATGCCCGGGCTCGGGGACCTCCCACTCGATCCCGTCGCGCGTGACGCGGTACGGGTTGTAGCCGTCGGCGGTGGTCGCGCCGAGGAACACGGTGACCATGCCGTTGACGAACCCAGGGAACGCGAACGCGAGCGCCTCCCAGTTCTGGAAGATGTCGCGCCAGTTCCCTTGGTAGTCGAGACGGAGCCGGCCGGCCTCGTCGCGGACGTTGATGGTGAAGCGGTTCCAGGGGCGGCTGGGATCGCCGTGACGGCGGCTGAACGCGAGCGGCAGGTACGAGCGGCACAGCCGCTCCAGGTCGGCGGAGCCGCTGCCGGCGGCGTGCTCGACCAGCTCGGGATACGTCAGCGTCTCGGGCAAGGCGGCCAGGAACGCTGCGTGATCGGCGTACGCGGCACGGTTGCGCGTCCGGATGAACGCCAGCAGGTCGTCACGCCGCACCCGGTGGTCGTCGACGAACAGGCCGCCGCGCATGACGTTGAAGAGCACGCTGGCGAGATGGTGGTCGGCGCTCGCCTGGTCGCCCGTCCACTGGAGGCCGTCTGCGCTCGCGACGAGCGCCTCGAGCGCCTCGGCGCTGCGCCGCAGGTCGTCCTCGACGCGCGCCTCGAGCGCACCTTCGTCACCCGCGAGGGCGTTCACCAGGGCGACGACGCGGGCGTGGTCCTGAGCGACGTCGGCGACGAAGCGCCAGCGCCGCGTGGCGCCGGCCTCCAGCGCGACCTCGGCGTGGACGAGGAAGGCGCCGCGTCGACCACGGACGTCGGTCTCCTCCACCGGTGTGGCGCCGTGCCTGAACGCGTCGAGCTGTCGCGACGAGAGCAGCCGCCGCCCGCCGCTGAGCCCCAGCGCGAAGACGGTGGTCGCCCGCAGCGACTCGCTCGGCTCGGCCAAGTCGGTGAGGATCGAGCTGAGCGTGAAGAGGCCTAGGCCGCTGCGCGGTTCGAGCTCGTTGCGCTTGTAGGCGTCGACGAGGTTGCTCATGCCGGCCTGCATCGCCGCGCTCACGCCGCAGGGCAGCAGGTTCTGGAGGCCGTCGACGACGTCGACGACGCAGCGCTCCGAGGCCGTCTCGGTGAGCCAGGCGGTGCGCACGAAGCCGAAGGCGTCGCTCCCCCGCCACTCGTACGCGAAGGCGAGCCCCAGGTCGTGGTTGACCTCCTCGAACACGACGGCGTGGCCGAGCACGCTCTTGGCGAGCGAACGCTCGACTCGGTAGACGCCGCGGCCGCGCTCGGAGAAGGGTTCCCACAGCGAGGTCTGGCCGGCCCGGCGCACCCGCAGCACCGTCTTAGGGCCGGTGTGCTCGACGCTCTCGAACAGCCGGTCCTGCGTCACGTAGGGGAACAGCGCCCCGTCGGCGTCGACGCGACCCGCGGTGAGACCGCCACTGCTGGCGACGAACATCCACAGGTCCGAGGCGCCGAGGAGGCTCATCAGGAAGGGCGGCATGGCGTCGACGTTTCGGATGCGGTAGAAGCGCTCGCCACGCAGCGTGGCGTAGCCGCCCTCGACCGGTGTGCCGGTTGGCTGCTGCGGGCCGTGGCCGAGATGGATGACCGGTTGCGACATGGCTGTGGCGGATCCTTCGAGGGGCACGAGGAGAGGGGGGCGAGGCGCGGCGGTGCCCCGGGCTACCGCGCCGCTCGCAGGGGTTGGATGGCGGTCACTTGTCGACACCCGTGATCACGACGCCCTGCATGAAGAAGCGCTGGGCGAAGAAGAAGATGATGAGAGGGATCACCATGGTCATGATCGACGCGGCCTGGATCAGCTGCGGCTCCGAGCTGTACAGACCGTTGAAGCGGAACAGGCCGACCGAGATCGGCAGCAGGTCTTGGCTGCCGGCGAGGTAGATCAGCGGGCCGAAGAAGTCGTTCCAGGCGAAGAAGAAGTGGAACAACGAGACGGCGATCATCGCGGGCACCGCCTGCGGCAGGATCACCGAGACGAAGGTGCGGATCGGCCCGGCGCCGTCGACGCGCGCGGCCTCCTCGAGTTCGGTGGGGATGGTGAGGAAGTACTGCCGCAGCAGGAAGACGTTGTAGGCGTTGGCGAAGAAGGTCGGGATGATCAGCGGCAGCCAGGTGCCGACCCAACCGAGCCGGTAGAAGACCGCGTACGTGGGCACGAGCGTCGCCTGCGACGGCAGGATGATGGTCGAGATCAGGACCATGAAGAGCACGCCCTTGTAGGGGAAGCGGAAGCGCGCGAAGCCGTAGGCGACGATGGCGGCGGAGAAGGTCGCGGCGATCGTGGTGATGACCGCGTACATCAGCGTGTTGCGCAAGAGCTGGAAGAAGTTGATGAACCGGAACGCGGTCGGGTAGTTCTCCCACTTCGGGTCGGGCACGTAGACGGGCTCCAGCGTACGCCAGCTGCCGTCCCACTCGATAGGGGCGGCGCCCGGGTCGGCCGGGTCGACGAACGTGCTGTTCGTGCGTCCTCGACGGGTGATCGCGAGCTCACGCACGTCGCCGTCGATGGGTACGCGCAGGACGTCGAACGCCTGACCGTCATGCTCGAAGGTGACGCGCGCGGAAGGGAGCAGCGGCGCCTGCACGTCGGTCACCTGGTTCTTGCTCTTGAGCGAGGTCGCGATCGAGTAGCCGAGCGGCATGAGGTAGAGCAGCAGGAGCACGAGCGCGGTCGAGGTGATCAGCACCTTGACGATCAGGCTCCGCATGGCGGCGTCGGTGTGGGCGCGCTCGGCGGGATCGCCCGAGCGGAACAGCGGCAGTGGCCGGGTGGGGCGGGCCATCAGCGCTTCTCCCCTGCGTAGTACACCCAGTGGCGGGCGGTGGCGAAGATCGTGCCGGTGATGGCGAGGGCGATGAGGAACAGCAGCCAGGCGATCGCGGAGCCGTAGCCCATGTTGAGGAACTGGAACGTCTGGCGGTAGAAGTGGATCAGGTAGAAGTAGGTCGTCCCGTCGGGATAACCGCTCCCGCCGTTGAGCACGTACGGGATCTGGAAGTACTGCATGAGACCGATCACCGAGAGGATGAGGTTGTAGAAGATCACGGGCGAGATCATGGGGAGCGTGATGCTCACCAGGCGCCGCCACCACGAGGCACCGTCGATCGTGGCGGCCTCGTAGAGCTCCGTCGGTACGCCTTGGAGGGCGGCCAGGTTGTAGAGGATGGCGTTACCGACTCCCCAGAAGCCGATCATGGTGTACGCGAGATAGATGATGCGGGCATCGTCGAGCCAGCGAATGCCGTTCGGTCCCACGGCGTCGAAGCCCGTGACCGCCTGGATGAGCATGTTGATCCAGCCGGTGGTCGGGTTGAGGACGCCGGCCCAGATCAGCACGCCGGCGACGACTGGGACCATCGTCGGTGCGTAGAACAGCGTGCGGAACAGGTTGCGCCCGAGCAGATTGGCGCTGTTGAGCAAGATCGCCAGGAAGAGGGCGGACACCATGCCGATCGGCAGCGAGATGGCAGCGAAGATGAACGTCACACGCAGCGACTGCCACACGCGAGGGTCCTCGAACAGCAGGCGCTGCCAATGCTTGAAGCCGACGAAGGTCGCCTCTCCTGGGTTCAGGAGATCGAAGTCGAGGAACGAGAACACGAGCGACGCCACCATGGGCAGGAAGTAGAACGCCACGAAGCCCACGAGCCACAGCCCGATGAAGCCGTACCCCCAGCGCGCCTCGCGCAGCTCGGACCGGCTGAGGCGGCGCCGCCCCTGGCCGCCGACGCGCAGCGAGCGCTGGATCTCGTTGAGGTAGTCCACGGGTCACTCCGATGCGGGGTGTGGGGCCGGCCGGGTGGCCGGCCCCAAGGTGCGGACGCCGGGCGGCGCCTCAGCGCGCGGTATCGAAGAGCAACTGCAGCTCGGCGCGGAGCGTGGCGAGCTCACCGGCGACGTCGAAGGTGGCGACGTTCTCGAGCCGCTGCATGAAGGCGTTGTAGAGAGCCTCTGCCTCGCGGAACGCGGGCATGCCTTCCTCGTGGTTGGGGTTGTCGGGGAACGAGAGGCTGTCGGCGACGATGCTCCAGTCGACGTCGCGGTCAGGGAACACGTTGCTGCCGAAGTCGTCCAGGTAGGCCTCTTGCAGGCTCAGGCGCGCCGGCATGCCGCCGTAGATCGCGGCCAGGCGGCCGGCGACCTCTGGCGAGAGCAGATGCGAGAGCACCTCGAAGGCAGCGTCGGGGTTGCGGCTGGCGCTGGTGACGGAGAAGGTGTCGGCGTGCAGCTTGGCGGTGATGGTGCCGTCGCTGGCGGCGGGCATCGCAGCGAGCGCCCACTCGTCTTGGAGCGCGAACATGCAGCAGGCCTGGTACCAGAGGTGGGTGTGCGCCATCGCCAGGTTGCCGGACTCGAACCAGTTGCCGTTGCCGAGGAGCGCGGAGCTCCCGTAGGGGCCGTTGGGGTGGAAGTGGTCGCGCCACATTCCGTCGTGCAACCACTGCGCGCCTTCCGCCCAGTGCTCGGGGATGGTGGCGTTGCCGTCCTCGTCGACGAAGTTACCGGCACCGAACATGGTCAGCCGACCACGGATGTCGGTCCACATCGCACCGAAGCCCCATTGCACGATGTTGTTCGGGTCGAACGCGGCCATGGTGGCGTCGTTGCCGTTGGCGTCGACGGTCTGCAGCATGGCCAAGTCGCGCA
>PWQI01000068.1 GCA_003556805.1 Trueperaceae bacterium
GCCGCGCTGCAGGTGGAGCTCGTCAAGCTGCAGGCCTGGGTGCAGCAGGAGGGGCTGCGCGTGGTGGTGCTGTTCGAGGGGCGCGACGCCGCCGGCAAGGGGGGGACGATCAAGCGCATCACGGAGAGCCTCAATCCGCGCTCGTGCCATGTGGTGGCGCTCCCGAAGCCGACGGAGCGCGAGCGCAGCCAGTGGTACTTCCAGCGCTACGTGGCGCACCTGCCCGCCGCGGGTGAGATCGCCCTCTTCGACCGCAGTTGGTACAACCGCGCCGGCGTCGAACGGGTCATGGGCTTCTGCAGCGACGATGAGTACCACGAGTTCTTCCGCACCTGCCCGGAGTTCGAGCGGATGCTGATCCGCAGCGGCATCGTGTTGGTCAAGTACTGGTTCTCGGTGAGCGCTGACGAGCAGGAGCGCCGCTTCCAGCGCCGGCTGAAGCGCGTGACCAAGCACTGGAAGCTGAGCCCCATGGACGTCGAGGCCAGGCAGCACTGGGTCGCGTACTCACAGGCGAAGGACACGATGTTCTCGTACACCGACACCAAGCAGTCGCCCTGGTTCGTCGTCGACGCCGACGACAAGCGCCGCGCGCGCCTCAACACCATCAGCCACCTGTTGAGCCTGATCCCGTACCAGGACGTGATCCCGCGCGTCGCCGAGCTCCCGCCGCGCCACGATCTCGGCTCCTACGTGCGCCCGCCCCTGTACGAGCAGACCTTCGTCCCGGAGCGCTACTGACGTGCTCGCCGGGCTGCGGTGCCGGCGCGCCCTGGCGTCACCGGCAGCTCGCCTGCCTGTCGAACGACACCTCGGCGCCGCGCTCGATCAGAACGTCGATCACGCGCATGTCGACCTCGTCCAGGACGAGGCAGTTTCGGTCGAGGTTCAGTGACGTCAGGCTCGGCAGGTCGGCGAGCGGCGTGATGTCGTCGATCTGGTTCCGGCTGAGGTTCACGGTCTCGAGGCGGTCGAGCGAGAGCAGCGCAGTCAGGTCCGAGACGACGTTGTTCTGGAGGTCGAGGAACTCGAGCTTGGCCAGCGGGAAGAGGAAGGTGACCTCACCGACCTGGTTGTTGCGCAGGCTCAGCGTTCGCAGTTCATGGAGCGTCGACAGCCCGCTTGCGTCGACGATGGCGTTGCCGTCGAGCCGCAGGGCCTCGAGCCGCGACAGGCCGCGGAGGGCGTCGATGCGCTCCACCGCGTTGTTCTGCAGCTGGAGCTCACGGAGGTGCGTCAGCTCCGCCAACGGCGAGACGTCGACGATCTCGTTGTCGCGAAGGTCGAGCTGACGCAGGTTGGGCAGCCCTTCGGCGCCCGCGATGTCGGTGAGCTGGTTGCGTCGCAGCTCGAGCAGCGTGAGTGCCGGGACGTCGCGGAGGCGCGACAGGTCGCTCACGGCGTTGTCGCGCAGGTAGAGCCGTGCCAGCCGTGGGAGGGTGCTCAGCGGCTCGAGGTCGCTGATCTGGTTGCCCCGGGCGTCGATCCGGTTGAGGAACACGGCCTCCTCGAGGCCGACCAAGGACGTGATCCCGCTGTCGTTGGCCCTCAGGCGCCTCAGGCGGGTCAGTGTTCGACAGGTGACGGCGTCGCCCTCAGCGAGGCCGAGATCCGTGCGCACGACGGCGGCGAGGGTCGGGTCGGCGAAGGCGATCGGGGCGTCGGGTGCCGCGCAGTGCTCGAGGCCTCGCGGGGGGTCGAAGATCGGAACGCAACCTGCCATCAGGCCTGCGACGAGGGCGAGCAGCCATGCCGTTGCGAAGCGTGTCATGCGGTCATCGTACGGAGCCACGGCGCCGTGTGCTGCGGCTTTTGCACCGACGTCGATGGCAGGAGACCGAGCGGTGTCTGCGGTATCGTTCACCGTGTGCATGCATCGTGAACGTGTGCTGGGGCGTCGGCCCAGGCCGCCCACGCCGCCGCCGTGTGGACCGCGCGGTGACGCGCAGCGGGGCGAGCGGTGAGCCGGAAGCCGCTGGCGCTGTACCAGGCGCTGTTGGCCACCCAGTCGGGTGACGACGAGGCGGCGCGCGTGCGCGGCGTGCGGCGCATCCTGCAGGGCGAGCGCAGCACCTGGCCAGACGCCGTGCGCACCGTGCTGGACGGGGCAGGTGTCGGTGATGGCTACCTGCTCCGGGGCCTGCTGAGCATCGCGACCTTCGCTACGGACGTGCGCGACGCGTTGGAGCGTGGGCTGCCCTTCGTCGTCGCTCGGCGCGTGAACCGCATCGCCGACCCCGCCGTGAGGGCCGAGGTGCTGGCGCCGCTGGTCGCACTCCCCGCCGAGACTGGAGCGGCGCTCCTGCCGCGGGGCCTGTCGCGGCGCATCGAGGCGGATGCGGTCGCGGCGATCTCGGCGGAGCGGTCGGCCAGTATGCGTGCACACATCACGGCGGGCCCCGATGGCTGGCTGGACGCCGACGACCCTGCCGCCTCGCCGCGCCGCCTGCCTGGGCACGTGTGGCTGTTCTCGCCCAACCGCGGCGCGCCACGGGGTGAGGAACCGCTCGCGCCACGGGTCGTGGAGGCGCTGGTCGCACGCCTCCTGCCGCGCGGTGGGGCGCTCGTCGACGTGACCGCGGGAACCGGCACCATCGCGTCGGTGGCGCGTCGGTTCGGCGTGCGCTCGTGGTCGGGCGACATCGCGCCGGCGGCGCCGTTCGTTCGCCGCGCCGACGCCCGAACGTTGATGACCTCGCCGCCTCGCGGTGTGTCGGCCGGATGCGCCGACCTGCTCGTGGTCCACCCGCCGACGTACGCGGTGTGGCGCCGTTCGCGTTCCAGTGCACACGACGATCAGCTCGACCTGTACCGCGACGACGTCGGAGCGATGATCGCCGGCTCGCTCGGCGTGGTGCGCCCCGGCAGGCACGTGGTGGTCGTGTCACGGCCGGTCCGCGCCACGGGGGCGGTGTGGCTCTCGACCTCGCATCTCGCCGAGGCGCTCGGTGACGCCGGCGTGCGCGTCGTCGGGTATGTCGTTGCGGTGGCCAGCGGCGGTAGCGAGGATTGGCACCTGTTGATCGGACGGACACAGGGCGCCGGTGGCGGCGCGCCGGGGTGAGTGGGACCTGCGCGCGGCACAAAAGCGGATACGATACTCCACGTTAGTTGTGGTGCGCGGAGGCCTCGCGGCTGAGCGTGCCCGAAAGGAGTCGCCATGCCCAACGATCACGCAGCGGCATCGCCCGGGGCCGTGTTCCATGCCGATCTCAACGACCTGGTCGGCAGCATCCCATCCGACGCCATCGTGAGCAGGCAGGTCCTGAACACCCCCCACGTCAAGGTCACGCTGTTCGGGTTCGCGCCCGGCCAGGAGCTGTCCGAGCACACCGCCAGCAAGCCCGCGGTGATACAGGTGCTGGCGGGGGAGGGCACCTTCGGGTTGGGTGACCAGGTCACGAGCGTCGGCCCGGGGAGCTGGGCGCACATGGACGCGAACCTTCCGCACACCGTGACTGCGACGTCCACCCTCGTGCTGCTGTTGACGATGTTCAAGGGCGCCACACCGGGGTGACGCCCGTGCTCGGTGCCGGACGTCGACGAGCGTGGTGGTGAGCGTGCGCGTGCGTTGATCGAAGCGCACGTGGACGACCGCACGTGATGGGGACATTTGACCCTGGCCCATCAGTGCTCGGCATGCTTGGCTTGAGAAGAACGTGGATAATGATATCCAGGTATGAGTTGGCCATGACGCCGGGGCTGCCGCCGATGGGAGATGGACGAATGCAGATCCGTCGCATGCTCTTCCGCACGTGGTTACCGACGCTCGCACTGCTCGCCCTGTTCGGGGTCGCGCAGGCGCAACCGAACGCCGCGCCCGAGATGACCCCGATCGAGTTCGCCGAGGCCACCCAGGTCTACTTCGACCGCTGCGCCGGTTGCCACGGTGCGCTGCGCGGCGGCGCCACCGGGCCCGACCTGTTCCCCGCTCGGCTCGCCGAGAAGGGCACGCCCTACCTCCAGGCCATCATGTTCGGAGGCCTCCCCGGCGGCATGCCCGGTTGGGGCGCCCAGGGCGTGATGAGCATGGAGGAGATCGAGGTCATGGCCCGCTTCCTCCTCAACGAGCCGCCCGCGCCGGCCCAGATCTCGCTCGACCAGATCCTCGACACGTGGGTCGTGCACGTCGCGCCCGAGGACCGCCCCAGCGAGCCGCAGCACGACCTCGACTGGGAGGACTTCTTCGGCGTGATCCTGCGCGACATGGGTCAGGTCGCCATCGTCGACGGCGCGAGCAAGGGCCTCGTATCGCTCGTCGACACCGGCTACGCCATCCACATCCTCCGCTCCAGCGCCACCGGACGCTACTTCACCTCGATCGGCCGCGACGGCAAGGCGTCGCTCATCGACCTGTGGATGAACCCGCCGCAGGTGGTCGCCGAGGTCAAGCCCTGCTACGACGCTCGCAGCATCGAGTCGAGCAAGTTCACGGGCTTCGAAGACCAGTACGCGATCGTCGGCTGCTACTGGCCCGCGCTCGCCGTCGTCCTCGACGGCCACACGCTCGAGCCGCTCAAGATGATCGGCACCGCGGGCTACGAGCGCGGCGCCGGAGCCTACGTCGAGGAGGCGCGCGTGGCGGCCATCGTCGCCTCGCACTTCCACCCCGAGTGGATCGTCAACGTCAAGGAGGCCGGCCAGACCTGGTTCGTCGACTACTCACGGCTGAGCGAGCCCGGCCAGCCACTGCCCGTCACCATGGTCGACACCGACCTCTACCTCCACGACGGCGGCTGGGCGGGCCACCGCTACTTCGTCGTGGCCGCGAACCAGCTGCACAAGCTCATCGTGATCGACGCGCTCGAGCGCACCGTCGCCGCCGAGGTCGAGGCGGGCACGATCCCGCACCCGGGACGCGGTGCGAACTGGGTGCACCCCGAGTTCGGGCCCGTGTGGGCGACAGGCAACCTCGGCAGCATGGAGATGACCGTCATCGGCGCCGATCCCGAAGGGCACCCCGAGCACGCCTGGGAGGCCGTGGCACGCATCGACGTCCCCTACACGGGCAACCTGTTCCTCAAGACCCACCCCGCCAGCCCTTGGGTGATCTACGACTTCGTGATGAGCCCGAGCCCCGTCGGCGCCGCCAGCCTCTGCGCCGTCGACAAGGTCACGCTCACCGCCGAGACGTGTTGGGAGGTCCCGGGCGCCACCGACGTGCACGCCCGCATGGTCCACATCGAGTTCAACCGCGACGGCAGCGAGTTCTGGGTCTCGGCCTGGGGCCGCATGGATACGCCCTCGTTCATCGTCGTCTACGACGCAGTGACCCTCGAGGAGGTCAACCGAATCGAGGGTGACTGGGTGCGCACGCCCACGGGCAAGTTCAACGCCTACAACACGGCCCACGACGTGTACTGACGGCCTCGAACGACCAACCGATCCGCACCTGCAACGCGTGCCCGCGGTCCTGCTTCGACCGCGGGCACGTTCACGTCGAGCCAACGCGGCTTCGAGGGCGCCGAGCGCTTCCGCTACGCACGCTCAGCAGCCGCTCACCAGGCGTATGCGTTCGGCGCCTCACCCCCCGGACCGGGGAAGATCTCGTCGAGCGACGCCAGGGTGGCCTCGTCCAGCGTGACCTCCGTCGCGCGCACCGCGCTCTCGAGTTGCTCCATGGTGCGCGGGCCGATGATCGGCGCGGTCACGACCGGATTGTGGAGCAGCCACGCCAACGCGACGGTGGCGGGCTCCTCGCCGATCTCTCGGCACAAGGCCTCGTAGCGCTCGAGCTGGGGCCGCTTCTCCTCGATGCGCTTCTGCATCGACTCGTCCATGCGGCGACCCGACTCGAGCTTGCCGAGCGCGCCGCCGAGCAGGCCGCCGGCCAGCGGACTCCACGGGATCAAGCCCAGGCCGTAGTGCCGGCAGGCCGGGACGACCTCGAGCTCCACCATGCGGTTGTCGAGGTGGTAGATGCTCTGCTCGCTCACCAGGCCGGTCCGGCCGTGGCGCGACGCCTCTTGGCAGGCGGTCGCGATGTCCCAACCTGCGAAGTTCGACGAGCCGACGTAGACGACCTTGCCCTGTTGCACCAGCGCGTCGAAGGCCTGCCACGTCTCGTCCCAGGGGCACTCCCGGTCGACGTGGTGCATCTGGTAGATGTCGATGTGCTCGGTCTGGAGGCGCTTGAGGCTGGCCTCGCAGTGCTTGCGGATCTTGTAGGCGGAGAGGTTCCGGCCGTCGCTGTTGGGTTCGGCGTGAGGGTACGCCCCCTCCATCGTGTTGTAGACCTTCGTGGCCAGCACGACCGCGTCGCGGCGGCCGTCGCCGAGTGCGAACCAGTTGCCGACGATGCGCTCGGTCTCGCCGCGCACGACCGACCAGCCGTAGACGTCTGCGGTGTCGAAGAAGTTGATGCCGAGCTCGAGCGCGCGGTCCATGATCGCGAACGAGTCGTCTTGGCTGGTGTGCCAGCCGAAGTTCATGGTGCCGAGGCAGAGGTCGCTGACGAGCACGCCGTGCCTGCCGAGCCGCTTGTGGTTGACGCTCATCATGGGCTCCTTCCGAGTCCGATCGTGCAATGGTTCTCGGCTCCTAGGATACGCCCGTGCACGGCTGCGAGGCGCTCAGTGGCGCGCCGCTGCCTCGTCCCAGTCGGCGAGGAAGATGTGCCAGAGCCCCTCGGCCTGGGCGAGCGTCAGGCCCATGTGCCGCTCGAACGAGGCCAGCACGCCCTCGGCGTCGACGGCTCGGTTGGCGTCTTCGAGGAACGCCCGGAACGCCGCGATGCGCGCGAGATCCGTATGACCCGCACCGAGGAGATGCGTCACGAACGAGCCGGCAGCGGGGTAGGTCAGCGTGTCGGGGAGCGCGTTCCAGCCACGGTTGCCGTGAGCGAGCGGGGCGAGCGCGGGCAGCTCACGTCGCGCCAGTGCCGCCTGGGCGTTGCCGTGCACCGTCATGCCGTACCACGCTCCGAGGCGCGGCGGCAGCCCCCGCTCGGCCAAGGTCGCCTCGTCGAAGTAGACCTCGGGCCAGGTGTAGTACATGGCGATGCCCTCGAGCCACAGGCCGCCGAGGCGCAGCGGACGCTCGACGGGCACCGTCAACAGGTGCGCCACCTCGTGCGCGTCCGCCGCGTGGATCGAGATCACGGCGTCCAGCTCGAGCAGCGCCCGGCCGTTCGTGTCGAACCCGGTGAGGTCGCGGAGCGTGGCGCGGTCGGGGAAGACGTAGACGTCGATCGTCTCGGGCATGCGCCAGGCCGGGCCGACCTCTTCCAGGAAGGCCGCCAGCCTCGCGTTCGCCGTGACGGGTGGCTCGGTCGGCTCCACGCCTACGATCGTCAGGTAGCGGAGCTCGGTGTCATGCACGGACGCGACGTCGCCGACCTCCCAGTCGCCGCGGGGTGGCTCGGTCCGCGCTGTCGGTGCACACGCCGCGAGCGAGAGCGCGGTCACGACAGCGATGGCGCTGGTGGCGAGGCGGAGTGGTGACGGTCGACGCATGGCGACTCCCTTCACTCCTGAACGTAGACGAGCGCTCGCGCCCCGGCAGGGGCGAACGTCCTGGTGCGCTGCTGGTCGAGCGGTCGTCAGTGCAGGTACACGGGGTTGCTGAGCGCCAAGCGATACGGTTCGCGGAACGGCTCCGCCGCGTCGAGCCCGAGTGGGAGCACCGCACTGCGCGCCGCGTGGCCGAGCGCCTCCCGCCGCGCCGCCAGCCCCGCGTCGGCGACCACCTCGGCGCGCAGGAACGGCCCGCCCACGTTCGGCGTCCACACGTCGTCGAACGCGTCTGCGTCGATGGTGACCTCGCGCACGACCCCGTCCGCCGCGATCCAGCGCAGCCGCTCTCCGCGTGCGCCGTGCACCGTCGCCGTCGCAGGCGTGCTGCGGTCGTGCGTCCCGTCGCCGCCCATCTGCGCGCCGCCGACCGCGATCGTCAAGAACGGCCCCTCGGGCGCCTCCGACACGGTGGCGCGGCCACTGCGCAGGGCGCTCAGCGCCGCGGCCTGGGAGCGCTCCTCGAGCCACAACCACGTGGTCGGCGAGCCGAGCCTGAGCACCGGGGGGTCGCGGTCCGGGCCGGCCGGCTGGTGTCGGTCGCTGCCGCCCACGAGCGTGAGGCGCCGTCCCTGGCGCAGCAGCGCGTCGTAGCGCTCGAGCGACTCCCAGTTGCGCAACCACCACGGTCCCTGCCAGGCCTCCATGGCGTCGATCCCCGCCGGGACCGCGTACTCCCAGTCGCAGCCGATGCAACCGGGGGAGTGCTTCGGATGGTTCACCGACATCAACCCGCCGCGCGCGTGGACGTGTTCGAGCAGCGTCACGACGTCGCCGTCGCTGCGGACCCGGAAATCGACCCAGCCGTCGACGCCCCACACGTTGGCGTGACCGCGGTAGGTGGTGACCTCCATGCCCGGCAGCCACAGGAGCCGATCGCACGCCATGGCGGCGAGCGGCGCGTGGTGGCTCACGGTGTTGTGGTCGGTCACCGCCAACACGTCGAGTCCACGCTCGAGCGCGGCTGAGCGCAGGTCGTGCAGCGAGCCGCGCGCATCGCTGTGGTGCGAGTGGCACTGCAGGTCGGATCGGTACCAACCGGGACCCGTGCGGCCGGGCGACGCCGGCGGTTCGACGCCGGCCCTGACGGCGTCTGCTGCCAGCCCCGGGACGACGGCCGGCTCGGCGCCGGCGTGCACCTCGACCTCGACGCGGTAGGCGCAGCCACCAGCGGCCACCGCCGCCAAGCCGAGTAGCACGTGCCAGCGGCCGGGCGGCAACGGGCCCGGCAGGTAGCCGGGGGTGGCGTGCGACGGCGTCACCATGACGTGGTCGCGCGCGCCGCCGCTCCAGCCCCGGAACCCTCGTCGCGATGGGAAGGGACCGGCGTGCGGGTCGAGCAGGCCGAGGTCGAGGACGCTGCCCGGGTCGAAGGCGTAGCGCACCTCCACGGCGGTCGACCCCTCGGGCACCTCGAAGGGCAGCTCCAGGTACGGGTCCCGACGCCGGTCGTCGGGCGTCACGCGTCCCGTGACGACGGTCCTCACCCCAACTCGATCCGTTCGCCGCTGCTCCGGAACAGGCGCAGGTTGGCCCGGTCGATGGTGGCGTGCAC